>JAJAZH010000383.1 GCA_026785815.1 Ramlibacter sp.
CTGCTCAAGCAGATCGAGCCGTTCGGCGCCACCTTCCACTTCAGCCAGGAAGTCACCACCGTCGAGAAGCAGGACGACGGCCGCTTCTTCGTCGAGACCTCGAAGGGCACGCAGTTCCTGACCAAGACCATCTTCATCGCAGCCGGCGTCGGCGCCTTCCAGCCGCGCTTGCTGAAAGTTGACGGCCTGGAAAAGTTCGACGGTTCGCAGCTGCATTACCGGGTCAAGAGCCCGGCCGATTTCGCCGGCAAGAACCTGGTGATCGTCGGCGGCGGCGATTCGGCGCTCGACTGGGCGCTGAACTTCGCCGGCAGAGGGCCAGGATCAGGTGCCGACACCGGCGTCGGGAAGGCCGAGAGCGTGATCCTGATCCATCGCCGCGACGGCTTCAAAGCCGCGCCGGTGTCGGTGGCCAGGATGCGCGAGCTGTGCGACGCCTTCGAGATGCAGTTCATCGTGGGCCAGGTCACCGGCTACGAAGAAAAGAACGGCAAGCTGACCGGTGCCAAGGTCACCGGCCCCGACGGCGTGACCCGGGTGGTGCCGCTCGACCTGCTGCTGGTGTTCTTCGGCCTGTCGCCCAAGCTCGGCCCGATCGCGCAGTGGGGGCTGGAGATCGAGCGCAAGCAGGTCAAGGTCAACACCGAGACGTTCTCCACCAACACGCCGGGGATTTTCGCGGTGGGCGATATCAACACCTACCCCGGCAAGAAGAAGCTGATCCTGTCGGGCTTCCATGAATGCGCCCTGGCCGCCTTCGGCGCCGCGCCCTTCATCTTCCCGGACAAGAAGATCCACCTGCAGTACACGACCACCAGCCCGAAGTTGCACAAGGTGCTGGGCGTGGAATCGCCGGTCTTCGACTAGGCACCACACAAAAAGGCCCGGTCACAAGACTGGGTTGGTCGGCGCGAGCTCGTGGTGATTCCCGTCCGCACAGGTTACAGTATCCATTAACATTTTCGTTAAGGGAGAACAACCATGAGTTTGCGCGCCAGTGACGTGGTGCCCATCAGCGAAGCCCGGGCCCGACTCACCGAGTTGGCCGAGGATGTCGTGGGCAAGGGCTCTGAAAAGTTGCTCACCAAGAACGGCGCCAGCTATGTGGCGCTGGTCGATGCTCGCAAGCTGGACTACTACCACGCGCTGGAGGCCGAGCACGCGGGGTTGGTGCTTGTCCAGGGCGCCCTTGAAGGCCTGGAAGACCTGGCGGCTGGCCGTGTTCTGGACGAAGCTGGAATCGACCGAGCCCTTGCGACCGTTCCCGCCCGGCGTCGCAAAAAGGCCTGAGCCGACGTGTCGCTGCCGGCCAATGCGCGCATTCAGGCCGCACAGTCTTTCGTCAGAGACGTCCGGTCTGCTCACGAGTTCCTGCGCCAACAGGACAGCACCACAGCCGAGACTCGATATGGCGCGTTGCTGGTTCGGTTGAAAGAGGCCCGCGAGCACCTGCGCTGGAACCCTGCCGCCGGCCGCCCCGCCCGCTTCCTCGGGGCGCACTCAGCCCAAGGTCAATCCATGGCAGCCCGCGCCGTAGCCCTTGCCGCCGCACACGGTGTACCGCAACTGCGCGAGTTGGTCGTCAAGCCGTATGTCCTGCTCCATGCACACGGCACTGACCGTGTCGTGCTGCTGGCACTGAAACACGAGCGGCAGCTGATTTTCCAGCTCTCGTAGCTGCGTCATTGCTGGCGCCGAATTCACGGCGCCGGAGCCAGGCGTTATCAGCCGCCGAAAGCCTTCTTCAGCCGCTGGCCTGCATAGGTCTGCGCATCCTTGGCATCCTTGACCACGGCCGCCATCCCGAAGAACTCGTGTGTGACGCCTTCGTAGTTCTTGCGCTCCACAGCGACGCCGGCTTTCTTCAGAGCCGCTTCCAGCATGATGCCGTCGCTCTGCAGCGGATCGATCGGGGCCGTGATGATGGTGACCGGCGGCAGGCCTTGCAGCTTGGCATCGACCAGCGAGATCCGCGGGTCTTTGAGGTCGGCCGGCGAGTTGGTGACCTTGTCGACGAACCACTTGATCATCGGCCGGTTGAGCGGCTTGGCATTCGCGTTTCGGTTGTACGACTCGGTGGTCAGGCTGGTCTGGGCGACCGGGTACACGGCGAGCACGTGGGCGGGCAGCTGCAAGCCGGCGTCGCGCGCGGCGATTGCCGTGGCCATCGCCAGGTTGCCGCCGGCGCTCTCACCCGCCAGTGCCACCTTTTTTGGGTCGCCCTTGATCGAGGCGGCATTGGCCAACGTCCACTTGTACGACGCCAGGGCGTCGTCCCAGGCGGCAGGGAACTTGTGTTCCGGCGCCAGCCGGTAGTCGACGGAGACCACCACCGCGTTGGCCTGCTTGGACAAGCCGCGGGCGCCGCCGTCGTAGACCTGCTTGTCGCCGATGACCCAGCCACCACCGTGGAAGTAGACGATCACCGGGAACGGACCGGCGCCGTCGGGCGTGTAGACGCGAGCGGGGATTTCGCCTACCGCACCGGCCACCGTGCGGTCGACGCTCTTGACGCCGGGCACCAGCGCTTCGGGATCGGTCGGCTTGCCCTGCTTCTTCAACAGTGCGTTGACCGCATCGGCCGGCGTCGGCTGCTGCCGCGCTTCGGCGGGGGTCAGGTTCTCGATCGGCTTGGGCTTCAGGCTGGCGTGGCTCTTCAGCACGTCCTGCATGTCCTTGTCCGCTTTGGCGGTGGAATCGGCGGCGATCGCAAACGATGCGACGGCGAGAATGGCGGCGGCGGCGGTGGCGCCAACGATCAGTTTCATGGGAAGACCTTTGTTCAACAGTGAGAGAAACGGCGACTGTGCTGATACGAAGCGAGGACACAGTCGGTGGGTCGGCCGTCACGCCAGATGCACGTAGGTGAATGATTGCGCGGCACCGCGAACAGAGGGGTCCATGCGCGCTCGCAGACTCGCGTCTCGACGTGCGGCGGCCTGCTGAAGGGGAAAAAAAGGACGCTATAATTGAGGGCTTGTTCCTCGATAGCTCAGTTGGTAGAGCGCCGGACTGTTAATCCGTAGGTCCCTGGTTCGAGCCCAGGTCGAGGAGCCAGAGAACATAAGGGTTTGCTGCTATTAAGTTAGGAGCAAACCCTTTTCTTTTTGGGGTCATGTAGCCGCCATGTAGCCACGGGCATGTCCAATTGCTGTCGTGCTGCTCTGTGCTGGAGCAAAACGAGCAGATCCGCAGTAACTACGAGACAGTCCTGTTCTGAGGCATCCAATTGACGAGACGCGGCGATCCTTGTAGTCATGCACTGGGTAGACCAGCGTGTCGTCAGGCAAGGCAAACAGTTTTTCCCGCACGCTTTCAAACAGGGCATCGGCATTGCCGTTCTGAAAGTCTGTGCGCCCGCACCCTTCAATCAGCAGCGCATCGCCCGTGAAGAGCCGGTCACCGAACTCCTTGGTTGCCAGTTGATTCAAGCGCTAGTTGTCTGCACTGGTGCGTTGCTTGACAGCCGTTTTCCTGCCTTCAACAGTCCCCAGCCTGCAAACAGCATCGCCGCCCCCCAGACAAGAAAGCCGACATCCCAGTAGATCCATTGCTCGGGCGGTACGGTTTCATTCACATGGTGAAGCTTCAAGACATGGTGGTCCACGATGCCTTCCACCACGTTGAAGAGACCAAAGCCCATCAAAAAGCTTCCCGCCAGCATTTTTCCCGACCACCACAGATGTTGCCGATGCGCTGCCCGCCACAAGAGCACCAGGCCAATCACCACAAAAACATAGGTCGATGCATGAAACAGGCCGTCCAGCAAGGTATTGAATTTGAGGTTTTCCAGGCTGTCGGGTGGATAACCGGCACTTGTCGCCATGTGATGCCACTGCAAAATCTGGTGCAGCACAATCCCGTCGAAAAAGCCTCCCAAGCCCAAACCCAGAAAGATACCGGCGGCCGTTGGGAAACCACTTTTTGACACTGAGCTTTGTTTTTCCGTCGCTTTAGTGCTTGGCATAGTGTGGATACCCCCTAAGTTGAAACTACAACTTATAATATGTTTTTTATGAAGATGATGATAGCAGTGTTGGCTGGAGTGAACCCCTGCAGCTGGACCAGCAGGGTGCGATGAACTGATACGCTGGCCGGGCCTTCAACCAGGAGAAGGTCATGTCATCAAGAGGTCCGTACCGGCGCCACGCGCCGGCGTTCAAGATCCAGCTGTGCCACGACATCCGCAGCGGCGCCATCGGCCGGCGCGATGCGGCCAAAAAGCACACCCTGTCGACCAATCTGATTCAGCCCTGGCTGACGCAGTACGACCGGGGAGAGCTCAGCACCGAGGAGGCTGAGGCTTCTGTCATCTCGGAATACGAAGCCAAGATCGCAGCCCTCGAGCGCAAGGTC
Organism: Ramlibacter sp.; assembly: GCA_026785815.1. Taxonomy (GTDB): domain Bacteria; phylum Pseudomonadota; class Gammaproteobacteria; order Burkholderiales; family Burkholderiaceae_C; genus Ramlibacter. The sequence goes on from JAJAZH010000383.1 coordinate 4,357, forward strand.
GGCCAGCTCACCATGGAGCTGGACCTGGTCAAAAAACACCGCGCCTGCGCCTCGTGAGCGGCAGCGAGAACTTGTCGATCATCACAGGCCCCAAGCCTGCTCCATCCGACGGGGTTGCCAAGTGATCGATTTGCCGCGCAGCACCTTTTACTACCGGCCGGCGGCCGCCCAGGAAGGCATGGAAGATAACCAGCTCGCCGAGTTGATTGGAACCATCCAGGACGAATTGCCTGGCTACGGCTATCGCCGCGTGACCCACGAACTGCGTCACCGCGGCCACGTGGTCAATCACAAGCGGGTCGCACGCGTGATGAAGACGTTGGGCCTGGGCATCAAGCCTCGGCGGCGCTTCGTTCGCACCACCGACAGCAAGCACGACTTGCCGATCTTCCCGAACCTCTACCGCAACGTCATCCCGACTCGGCCGAACGTCGTGTGGGTCGCCGACTTCACCTACATCCGCATTGCCTCTGGGTTCTGCTACCTGGCGGCGATTCTGGACGCCTGCAGCCGCAAGGTGGTGGGCTATGCAATCTCGCGCAACATCGATACGACGCTGGCCCTGGCCGCGCTGCGATCTGCAGTGGAGGACCGCCAGCCTCCTGCGGGATGCATCTTCCATACGGACAGGGGATCGCAATATCCCAGTGAAACCTACCGCCGCGCTCTGCAGGAAGCAGGGCTACGTGGCTCAATGAGCTCGCCCGGCAATCCGTACCACAATGCCCAGGCCGAGAGCTTCATGAAGACGCTCAAGGTCGAGGAGGTCTACATCAGCGGCTACGAGACCTTCAGAGATGTCGCCGACCGGCTGCCCCGGTTCATTGAAGAGGTCTACAACGCCAAGCGTCTGCATTCAGCGCTGGGCGACCGATCCCCTAACGAGTTCGAAAACCAACTGGTCCAGCAAGCGGCTTAGTTTTTGAGCCCTGCTGGTCCAGCTGCAGGGGTTCACTCCAATGGTGGGTCAAGATTCAATCGGCGCCGACAGCTTTAACCCCTCAGGATGCCTGCATCGTGGCCATTCGCCGCAACGTCATAAAGGGAGGTCGCGCTGCCGTACCTGCACGCTGAATGAGGACTGGGCGAGGCGGACGAGCCCCGGCGCCATCCGCTTCGCCTCAATCCGTCCGCTGGCCCAGCTTCCGCGCAATCCCCTCCAGCCGATAGAACGCCGCGGCATTTCCGACAAAGAACAGGTGACGCTCCGCCGAGATGAAGCCATCGAGAATGCGCGAGACCGAGCGGACCAGCGTGTCGTAGTCGATCCGCAATCCGGCGACGGGGAAATTGCTCGCGAACATGCAGCGCCCGATGCCGAAGATGCCGATGGCCCGCAGCACCACCTGGCGGTTCGACTCGTAGTCCCAGGGCTGGTCCTTCAGGCCGAACTCCGAAACCTTCAGGTGCACGTTGGGCTGCCGCGCGATCGCTTCCATCGCTTTCTGCCAGGCCGCCAGTCCCTCCGGGCTGCGATCCCACGGAAAGCCGGTGTGGTTCAGAACGATCGGCGTGCGCGGAAAGGCCTGGGCCACTGCGGCCGCTTCGTACAAATGCCAGAACGGCACCCGCAGGTCCCACGAGAAGTTGTGGCGCTCGAGCCGCGCGAAGCCTTCGAGCCAGCGCGGGTCCTGCATGGTGCCGGGGGCGCCCGGCGTCATCGCGTCGGGCGATAAGGAAGTCACCGGCTTGGAGCGGATCCCGCGCACCAGCGGAAATGCCGCCTGGCGGGCCAACACTTCCTCGGACTCGGGTGTGTGGAACCAGGCGTGCGCGACGATCGCGGTCGGCATCGCCTGCGCCGCGTGCACACGCGTCAGCCACTCCGTTTCGCCGACCTGGTCGCCGCGGTCCCACTCCGCTTCGCAGTGCACCGTCGCCAGCACGTTGTGGCCCTGCGCATCGCGGCGATAGTCCCCGGGCAAGTAGTCGCGTTTGAGCCGGTCGTAGTCGCCGAGGAAGAAATGCGGCTCCGGACGATCCGACAGCCAGGGGTAGTGGTTCCTGCCCAGATCCCAGAGATGGTGATGGGCGTCGACCAGGGTCACGGCTCCCGCATCGCTCACACGCGCGTGCCTCCGTCGACCATGACGGTGGATGCCGTGACGAACGAGGCCTCGTCCGATGCGAGCCAGAGGATCGGGTAGGCGACTTCGCGCGGATCGCACCAGCGGTGCTGCAGGTTGTGGTCCACCTTCTCGTTCAGCAGGTCCTGCTCGCTGCGGCCCAGCCGGCGCACGTGGAAGGGCGTGAGTGTCAGGCCGGGGCAGACGGCGTTCACGCGGACCTTGTTGTCCGCCTCCTCGAACGCCAGCGTGCGGGTCATCGACAGGATGCCGGACTTGGTCACGTCGTACTGGCCCATGCCGATGCGCGGGTTCACCGCGTGCGTGGAGGACACGTTGACAATCGAGCCGCGCCCGGAGCGACGCAGTGCCGGCAAGGCCTCGCGCACCATGTACGCATAGCTCAGGAGGTTGACCGCCAGGATCTTGTTCCAGGTCTCGGCCTTCGCTTCGGCGAGCGGTTCGTAGGAGCGGATGCCCGCTAGATTGACGAGCACGTCGATGGCGCCGAACTGCGCCAGCACCCTGGCCACGATCTCGGTGGCGGCGGGTTCGGTGCCGACGTCGGCGGCGATCTCCAGCACATCGGCGCCCGGCACCTGACTGCGAACGCGCTGCGCCACCTCGCCGAGGGGCGCGCTCGCCAGGTCCACCAGCGCAACGCGAGCGCCTTCCTCGCAGAACAGTTGCGCCGTCGCGGCGCCGATCCCGCCGGCGCCACCGGTGATGATCGCGGTCTTGCCTTCGAGTCGTTTCTTCATGGGATCCTCTTGTCAGCTCAGGGTCGGGAGCGCATGGGCTTGCTGCACTTCGCCGCGCACGGTGCGCCAGAGCGCGGCGATGCTGTAGACGGCCATCAGGGTGCCGCAGACCGGGATGGCCGCATGCCACCACATCTTGTCGATCTGAAGGAAGGGCGCGGTTTCGCCGGACTGGCGCAGGAAGTCCCAGCCGGCATACGAGAGCACCAGCGCCAGCCCGAGCATGCACAGATGGATCAAGAATTCGAGGACCCGGCGCCCGGCCGGCGCCAGCGAGCGCTCCAGCAACTCGACGCGGTACAGCGTCCCTTCGCGCCATAGCGCCAAGCCACCGACGAACGTCATCCAGACGAACAGCAGTTCGACCAGTTCGTCGTAGCCCGGCACCTTCATCAGCGGAAAGGTGCGCTGCAGGATGCCCAGCGATAACAGCACGAACAGGCCCAGGAAGCAGAAGATGACGGCCCAGCGGCAGGCGTTCGCAAGCCAGCGGTCGAGGCGCTCGAGCAGACCGATCATCGGACAACTCCGTAGCCGAAGAAGTTCGGCAGCCAGGTCGAAACCGCCGGCACATAGGTGACGATCAGCAGCACGCCGAGAAGCGCCATCAGGTACGGCGCGAGCTCTCGCACCACGTCCGCGATCGGCACCTTGGCAATGCCGGAGACGACGTACAGGCACAGGCCCACCGGCGGCGTGACCAGGCCGATCATCAGGTTCAGTACCATGATGACGCCGAAGTGCACCGGGTCGACGCCGATGGCGGCCATGACCGGGGCGAGGATCGGGTACGCAATGATCAGGATCGCGATCGCTTCCAGGAACATCCCGAGGATCAGCAGCACCACGTTGACGATCAGCAGGATCACCCAGGGGTCCTTCGACAGCGACATCAGAGATGTCAACAGCGCGTTGGGCACCTGCTGCTGGATCAACACCCAGCCGAACGGGGCAGCCATGGCGATGATCAGCATCACCTGCACGGTCTGGCGGCCGGATTCCCACACCGTGTCCCAGAACGATGCGAGCGTGAGCTCGCGATAGACGAATCTGCCCAGCACGAACGCGAAGGCCGCAGCCACCACCGCGGCCTCGGTGGGCGTCGCCACGCCCGTGAAGATCACCGCCAGCACCGCGGGCGGCAGGGCCAGCGCCGGCGCCGCCTGCCCGATCGTTCGCAGCGCCACCGGCAGCGCCGGCCAGCCGGACGAACGCGGCAGGTTCAGCCGCCGCGACTCGATCGCGATGGCGATCATCAGTCCCATTCCCATCAGCAGTCCAGGCACGATCCCGGCGAGGAACAGCGCGCCGACCGACACGTTGGCCAGGCTTCCGTAGATCACAAACGGGATGCTGGGCGGGATGATCGGCCCGATGGTGGCGGACACCGCGCTGATGGTCGCCGAGTAGCGCGCGGTGTAGCCTTCCTTCACCATCGCCTTGATCTCGATGGCGCCGAGGCCGGCGGCGTCAGCTACCGCCGAGCCCGACATGCCGGCGAAGATCATGCTGCCGATCACATTCACCTGGGCCAGGCCGCCGCGGATGCGGCCGACCATCAGGTTGGCGACGGCGAAGATCCGCCCGGTGGTGCCGCCAGCGTTCATCAGGTTGCCGGCCAGGACGAAGAAGGGGATCGCCAGCAGCGGGAACGAAGTGGTGGCCGCGTAGGCGCGCTGGATGAAGATCACCAGCAGGTCGGGCCCGGTGGTGTACAGCATCGTGCCGATCGCGACCAGAGCCAGGCCGCCGGCGATCGGCATCCCGACCAGGATCGTGAGGCAGACGGAAATGAGGATCGCTGCGATCAGCATCGGCCCGGCGCTGCTTCAGGCCCGCGCCGCTGTGACCATCCGGCTCCAGGCATTCCAGGTGTCATCGCCCAGGCTCTTGCGCAGCACTTCGTAGGCCGGCGTCATCTTGGCGCGGAAGGGCGCGACGTCCGGGCGAGTGATCGCCACACCGGTCTTCTGCATCGCCGTTAAGTATTCCTCCTCGCGGTCGCGCACGCCCTTGCGCGCGGCCGCGCCCGCAACGACGGCCTCTTCGGTGATGATGCGCCGCTGCGCGCCATCGAGCTTGTTCTGCCAGGCGCGCGGGTTGGCAGCCAGCATGATCGGTGCATAGATGTGCTTGGTCAGCGCGATGTGGCTTTGCACCTCGAAGAACTTGGCCGCGAAGGTGGTGCCGATCGGATTGTCCTGGCCGTCGACGGTCTTGTTGGCGAGCGCCAGGTACACCTCCTGGAAAGCGACTGTCTGCGTGTTGGCGCCCAGGGCTTCGAACGCCGCCTTGATGGCCAGTTCCGGCGGCACCCGGATCTTCATGCCCTGCACGTCGGCGGGTGTCAGCACCGGCTTGCGGCTGTTCGACAGCGCGCGGAAACCCCATTCGAAATTCGCGATCCAGGTGAAGCCGGCGGTGGCCAGCGTCTGCGAGATCCAGTCCCTGGCGGTGACGTCCAGCGTGCGATGCGCGTGCTCGTAGCTGTCGAACTGGTAAGGGATGTTGATGACGCCGATGTTTTTGGAGATCGCCTCGATGTTCGCCGGGTTCATCAGGATCATGTCGATCGCGCCGAGCCGCGTCTGCTGCGCGGTCTCCACCGGCGAGCCGAGCGCGTTGTTCGGGAACAGGCTGATCTTCACCTGGCCGCTGGTGCGGTCGGCGACGCGCTTGACCATCTTTTCGGCTTCGGTGTGGATCGGGTGCGTCACGTCCGCTGGATGCGTGAGCCTGAGCTCCACTGCGGCGCGAGCCGGAAGAATGGCTGGTGCGAAGGCGGCGGCGGCGCCCGCCTGCAGGACGATGCGGCGGCTGATCTGGATCTTGTGGGTCATGTCTCCTCCGGTGGGGTTTTGCATGTTCTTGCATGCAAGATTCATCATGCATACCCGAACGGGGACCGTCAAGCGAGCAAACGCCCCCGTCGCTAAGCGGCTGTAGACGAGTCGCGCTGAAGGTTTGCAACCACCACCGACAAGCCGGTTACCACGTGTTGGCGCAGGGCCGCGGCGGCCCCCTGGGCGTCGCGCGCGACCAGCCGCTCCAGGATCTGGCCGTGTTCACTGGTCGCTTCCTGCCAGCGTTCCGGCCACAGGTTGGAGACATAGCGCGCCCGGTCGACGCGCAGCGCCAGCAGGTCCCAGACCCACAGCAGCACCTCGTTGCCGGCGTATTCGACGATCCGGCGGTGGAAGTCCTTGTTGGCCTCGAAGTAGCTGGGCAACGCGCCGGCCGCTTGGTGCCGCAGCATGGTGTAGTGAAGGATGCCCAGCTCGGCGACCTGGGCTTCGGACATTCGCTTGGCCGCAAGCTCGCCCGCCAGCGCCTCGACGCCGGCGACAACTTCCGCCAGCGCGGCGATCTGGCCGGCGTCGATGCTCGCCACCACCGGCGAGCGGTTCGGAAACGCGTCCAGCAGACCTTCCTGCGTCAGCGCCTTCAGGGCCTCGCGCACCGGTGTGCGCGACACCGCGAGCTGCTCGCACAGCTCGCGCTCGTTCAGGCGCTGCCCCGGCGCCAGAGAGCCGTTGACGATCATCCCGCGCAGCACCGACAGCGCGTTGCCGTGCAGGTCGCCCTTGCGCAGGCGCGCCGGCCCGGCGGCGCCGGCAGCGACGGACAGTGGCGGGACGACGGGGATCGACAGACGCGTTTTCAATTGGCAGCTCTTGTATGCAAGAATCAAATTATGAACCTCGAGCAGATCTTCCAGCGCTTCTCCCCAACACCCGGCGCTCCCTTGCCGGTCGGCCTGGTCGGCGCCGGCGAATTCGGCGCCACCTTCGTCGCGCAGGCAGCGCGCATGGACGGCCTGCAGGTGATCGCTGTGTGCGACCGGGACACGGCGCGCGCCCGCGCGGCCGTGCTGGCGGCCGGCATCGCGCCCTCGCAGGTGCGGGTCTGCGCCAGCCTGGCCGAAGCACGCGCCGCTGGGCAAGCCGGTGCGGTTGCAGTGCTCACTTCGGCGCAAGACATGGTGCAGTTGCCGCTGCGCGCGGTGCTGGAAGCAACGGGCGACCCGGAAGCGGCGGCGGCGACGGCGCTCGCGGCAATCGAAGCGGGCCGCCATGTCGTGATCGCGACCAAGGAGGCCGAGATCGTCGTGGGAGCCGAACTTGCGCAGCGCGCCTTCGAGCGCAAGGTCGTCTACTCCCCGGTCGACGGCGACCAGCCCAGCCTGCTGATCGGCCTGGTGGGCTGGGCGCGGATGCTGCGGCTGCCGATCGTGTGCGCCGGCAAGTCGAGCGAATCCGATTTCGTCTGGGATGCCGAGGCCGGCACGGTCACGGCGTGGGCCCGCGCGGAAGCGGCGCCTGGCTACCGGCAGGCGTTCACGGCGAGCGACTTCGCGCTGGCGCAGCGCCACACGCTGTCGTTCGCCCGCACCACGGTGCCGGACCTGTGCGAGATGGGGATCGTCGCCAACCACACCGGCCTGATGCCGGACTGCAGCACGCTGCATGCGCCGATCGCGCGCACCATCGAGCTGCCTTCGCTGTTCCGGCCGCGCGAGCAGGGCGGGCTGCTGGCCGGAAGCGGCCGGGTCGACATGTTCAACTGCCTGCGCCGGCCGGACGAACTCAGTTTCGCCGGCGGCGTGTTCGTGGTCGTGCAAGCGCCGGATGAAGCGACCGGGCGGCTGTTCGCCGCCAAGGGCATCCCGACCTGTCCGCAATACCGCCACGTGCTGCTGCACAACCCGGTGCACCTGCTGGGCGCCGAAGCCGCCGCGTCGGTGCTGGCCGCGGCGCAGCTGGGCTGCTCCACGGGCGGCACCGAGGTGAAGCCGCGGGTCGACCTGGTCGCACACGCCGAGCGCAACCTCGAAGCGGGCGAAGTCCTCACCATCGGCGCGCGCCACGAAATCCCCGGCATCGGTTACCGGCTGGAGCCGGCGCGCGCCCTTCACGAGCAAGCGCCGGTCCCCTATTACCTCGCGGTCGGTGGTCGCATCCGCCGGACGGTGCGCCGCGGCGAGCCGCTGCTCGGTGGCGACGTGGACCTGCGCCAGGGCTCGGTCCTGCTGCGGCTGCGGCAGGCGCAGGACGCGCGCTTCTTCGCGGCGTGATCGCTGTGCCGTGTCAGGCCCGGTAGCGGTTGGTCTCGCAGAACAGGACCCGCCGGTCGATGTCCTTGGGTGGGTCTGGCCGCAGAAGGCCATGGTCAGGTCCAGTTCCTTCTGGATGATCTGCAGCGCCCGCGTGACGCCGGGGCCGCCCATCGCGCCGAGGCCGTACAGCATCGAGCGGCCGATGTAGGTGCCCTTGGCGCCGAGTGCCATCGCCTTGAGCACGTCCTGGCCGGACGGATGCCGCCGTCCATGTGCACTTCGATGCGGTGGCCAGTGTCAGGCGATCTTCGAGGCCGATCATTCGTCCTCGCCTCTGCGGAAGATCGCCTCGACTTTTTTTGACAGCACCAACAGGGCTGCGGTCTCGGCCAGGGCCCGTTCCTTGCGCAGCAGGTCACGTTCGAGTTCCTTGATGCGCTTTCTGTCCTGGCGGGTGGCCTGCGGACTGGCACGGGCTTCCTCGGGCTCGGCCAGCGCCGCCGTTGCGCTGGTTTGCCATTTGGACAACTGCGCGGGGTACACGCCCTGCGCGCGGCACCACGCGCTCTTGCCGGCCTCATCCAGCGCCGCCGTGGCGATCACCGCCTCCAGCCGGGCGCCGGGGGGGGGGGGGGGCCCCCGCGCGCGGGGGGGGGGGGGGGGCGGCCCGGCGCCCCCCCCCCCCCCAAAACCCCCCCAGCCCGGTTTCAAGAAAAACCGTGCCCGCCCCACCACCACCCCCCGCCCACCCCC
>JAJAZH010000384.1 GCA_026785815.1 Ramlibacter sp.
ACCTGAAGGTGCTCGAGGTCAAAATCGAGCTGACCGATGCCAAGTGAGCGCGGGCCCTTGACAGGGGACGGCTGACCGGAGATAACCAGCCAATGAGCGCCTCACTTCTGGTCCAGGTCACGCACAAATACACGGCCCCCGCCGAACGGGTTTTCGATGCCTGGCTGACGCCGTCGCTGGCCGCGCGCTTCCTGTTCGCCACCCGCACCGGCAACATCATGCGCTGCGAGATCGAGGCTGAAGTCGGTGGCAGCTTCACGGTCACCGACCGCAGGCCGCACTCGGACGGCGACGACAGCGTGTTCGACGCCGAGCATCGCGGCACCTACATCGAGATCGACCGGCCGCGGCGCCTGGTGTTCGACTTCAGCGTGCCGCCCTACTCAGACCCCCCGACCCGCGTGACGATCGAGATCATCCCGCAAGGCGTCGGCTCCTGCGAACTGACCCTCACCCACGACATGGGCGACAGCCGCTATGCGCTGCCATACGAGCAGCAGTCGCGCAATGGCTGGATGAAGATGCTGTCGACGCTGGACAAGGAACTGTTCACGCGCCGCATCGGCATTCTGTCCTGACGGACGCCGACTTGCAGCGGCTGGCCTAGCCGTTGGTCCAGCGCAGTGCCCAAGCGCCGGCCGAGGCGCCGACGGCGCTCACCACAGCGCCCCACGCGATATCGACCGCCGTCACCTTCAGCGGCCAGTCCCGCAGCACCGCCATGTTGCTGAGGTCGTAGGTGCCATAGCAGAACATGCCGAACAGCGCGCCCAGGGTCAGCGCCTTCAGCCATTCGCCCTCGGCCGCCAGCACCGCGAAGATCACGATCCCCACCGGGTACAGCAGGTAGAACACGGCGGCGGCCCCCCAGTTGGGTGAGGGCGCCATCAGGTGGCCGATGCCCTCTCGATAGAAGTTCTTGGCGATCACGCCCAGCCACAGGAAGTCGAGGACGGCGAGCACGATGAAGGTCGCTAGGTAAGGCAGGAGGTATCGGGTCATGCGTTACTTTAGCGCGATCCTGCAGCGCTGTCCTGTAGAGCGGTCGCGGCCGGGCCAACTTTCAGCGTCGACCGGTGTTCCCGCCCCCGTTGGGTCCGCCCTGGCGCATGTGCGACTGGTTGTTGCCGATCTGCGCCTCGCGGTCGTGGCGGCTTTGCGGTGTGCGCTTGCCTTCGTTCTTCTGCGTCGGCTCGGTTTCACCGAGCTTGTTGTGGTCGTTCTCGATCTTGCCGGTCTTGGGTTGTTGCTTGTCGGCGGGGCTTTGGTTCTTGGGCACGGTATCTCCTTTAGTGTCCCGACCATTCTGGTGAAGGCCCACGGCCGGCGCTGTCGGACAGCGGCGCGTGTTGGGACGCGTTGGCTGAGCCGTGCGCGACCGGCGCATCCCCAGGCGAGCCGGCCTGCATCAGGTGCTTCTCGATCACCTTGGGCACTGCCTTGCGCGTGCAGGCCTGCAGCTTCATCAGCAGTTCGTGGCGCGGGTCAGGAACCTTGTACTGGATCCGCAGGTCATTGCGGATCTGGCCCAGCAACGCAGCCGCGACTTCCGCATCGGCCAGGGCGCGGTGGGCGCGTCCGGACGATGCGATGGAGTGAAATGCAGCGAGCGAACCGAGCCGGTAGTTGGGCGCCTGCGGATAGAGCCGCCGCGACAGCAGCAGCGTGCAGGCGAAAAGCTGCGGCGCCGGCTGGTCGATCCGTTGCAGCTCCGCGGCCCAGAAGCGCCGATCGAACGACGCGTTGTGCGCCGCCATCGGCCGGCCTGCGACAAACCGCGCGGCCTCCGCCATCACCTGCGAGGCCAGCGGCGCGGCGGCGATCATCTCGTTGCTGATACCGGTGAAGGCTTCGATGAACGACGAGATTCGCACGCCGGCGTTCATCAGGCTCTGGTAGCGGTCCACCACCTGATCGCGCTCCAGCATCACGATCGCGATCTCGGTGGCCCGATCGCCCAGCGCCGGCGACAGGCCGGTGGTCTCGAAGTCAATCACGGCAACAGTGGTCATCTCATTCCCCTTTCGCATGGGCGGCTTGGCTCAAACGCTTCAGCCGAACGGCCGCACGCCGAACAGCAGGCCGTGGGCCCAGAACGCGAACAGCACCCAGACCCCGATGCCGACAACCACCGTGATCGCTGTGCCCGTTGCAGTGCCGGGCGCATACACCGTCCCCACCTTGCGATCGCGGGCCCGTGCCGCCCGGAAACTCAACGCCGCCCAGACCAGGAACGATCCGAACAGCACCACGTCGCCCAGGTTGCCGTTGGCCAGCAGGTGCGCCAGCGCCCAGACCTTGACCGCCAGCACCATCGGGTGATGCAGCCTGGCCTTGATCGAATTGCGCGGCACGTAGGTGGCCGCCAGCAGGATGAAAGCCACCAGCATCAGCAGGCCGGCGACGTGGCGCATCGGCATCGGCGACTCCCACAGCAGCACGGGATTGCGCCGCACCAGGCCGAAGCCCCAGACGATCAGCACCAGGCCGGCGAGCGAGGCCACGGCGAACAGCCCTTTCCAGGCTTTCTCGCCGACGCGCGCGATGGTTGCAGTGCGCCAGCCATCGGCGACGATGCGAGTGGAGTGCACGCCGAGAAAAAGGACGAGACCCAGGATCAGGATGGTCATGCTGGCTCTCCTCCGTGTGGTTTTGCTGCTCTCTGGGCCCGGGGATTCCTGACCGCTGAGCCGTCGATTATTGCGCCTCCACCC
>JAJAZH010000385.1 GCA_026785815.1 Ramlibacter sp.
CGAGCCCGGGATGACAGCAAGAGAAGATTGAACCAATGCAGACGAGCCGCGCCGACCACCGTGCCACGCCACCCCGGGTGGACATTCCGCGCGACTACAACGCGGCGCACGACCTGCTCGAGCGCAATCGAGGCCGCGCCTCCAAGGTCGCCTTCATCGATTCCACCAATGGCGCCCAGCTCACATTCGGCCAGCTCGCCGAGCAATCGCACCGCTTCGCCAACGCCTTGCGGGGACATGGCTTTGCACCGGAGAGCCGCATCCTGCTTGCCGTGCTCGACACGCTGGAGTGGCCGGTCGTCTTCCTCGGCTGCATCCTGGCCGGGGTGGTGCCGGTAGCGGCCAACACGCTGCTCACCGCGAAGGACTTCGAGTTCATGCTGCGCGATTCGCGTGCCCAGGGCCTGGTCGTTTCGGCCCCGCTCTGGCCCAGCGTCCGGGACATCATCGGAGACATCGACTCGCTGGAAACAGTGATCGTCGCCGGCGCGCAAGGCGAAGCCGCCCGCACCACCGTCGCCGAACTGGTGCGGCAAGCAGCCGCGACCCCGACGGTCGCCGACACCTGCAGCGACGACGCTTGCTTCTGGCTCTATTCCAGCGGCAGCACCGGCACCCCCAAAGGCACGGTGCATCTGCACAGCCACCTGGTGCAGACGGCGGAACTCTACGGCCGTGGGGTGCTGGGCATCCGGGAAGACGACGTCGTCTATTCGGCGGCAAAACTGTTCTTTGCCTACGGCCTCGGCAACGCCCTCACCTTCCCCATGAGCGTCGGCGCCACGACGCTGCTGCTGCCGGCCCGGCCGACGCCGGACTCGGTGTTCGGCATCCTGAAAAAATTCCAGCCGACCATCTTCTACGGCGTGCCCACGCTCTATGCCGCGCTGCTGAACGACGCGAACCGGCCGAAGAAAAGCGAGCTGAAGCTGCGCTTGTGCACCAGCGCCGGCGAGGCGCTGCCGGCCGAAATCGGCCGCAGATGGACCGCCGACTACGGCTGCGAGATCCTGGACGGCATCGGCAGCACCGAGATGCTGCACATCTTCCTGTCGAACCGGCCGGGCGACGTGCGCTATGGCACCACCGGCAAAGCCGTGCCAGGCTACCAGCTGCGCATCGTTTCGGACGACGGCCGCGAGTGCGGTGACGGCGAGCTCGGCGAGTTGCAGATCAGCGGCCCGAGCTCGGCCCTCATGTACTGGAACAACCGCGCCATGACCAAGTCAACCTTCGCCGGCGACTGGACCCGCAGCGGCGACAAGTACACGCGCGACGCCGACGGTTTCTACACTTATGGCGGCCGCAGCGACGACATGCTGAAGGTCGGCGGCATCTACGTCTCACCGTTCGAAGTCGAAGGCTCGCTGATGACGCATCCGGCCGTTCTCGAAGCGGCCGTGATCGGCTTTGCCGACAGCGACGAACTGGTCAAGCCCAAGGCCTTCGTGGTGCTCAAGCCCGGCCACGAGGCCAGCGCGGCCGACCTGCAACTGCACGTGAAGAACCAGCTCGCGCCCTACAAGTACCCGCGCTGGATCGAGTTCGTGCCCGAACTGCCCAAGACCGCGACTGGCAAGATCCAGCGCTTCAAGCTGCGGGCTGCACGTTGACGTTGCGCCTCGAGCCACTTGCATCCGGGTATCCCATGGTGCAGTTTGCTGCAGCCCCGCACACAATCCAGTCAGTCCAAAAACGGAGATCCCTGCCATGACCACACGCCGTCTCGTCCTCACCCGCAGCGCCGCCCTGGCCGGCGCCGCTTCCGCCGGATTGCTGTTGCCGCAGCTGGCGCAGGCGCAGTCGGGCAAGGTGCGGGTCGGCCTGATGCTGCCGTACACCGGCACCTTCGCACAGCTCGGTGTCGCCATCGAGAACGGCGTTCGCATGGCGATCGACGAGAAGGGCGGCAAGCTCGGCGGCCGCGACATCGAATGGTTCAAGGTCGACGACGAATCGGATCCGTCCAAGGGCGTCGAGAACGCCACCAAGCTGGTGCAGCGTGACAAGGTCGACGTGCTGATCGGCACCGTGCACTCGGGCGTGCAGATGGGGATCCACAAGGTGGCCCGCGACACCGGCGTGCTCAGCCTGATCCCCAATGCCGGCATCCATGCGGCCACCCGCGGCCTGTGCGCGCCCAACGTGTTCCGCACCAGCTTCACCAATTCGCAGCCGACGCTCGCGCTCGGGCCGGCCATGCTGGCCAAGGGCCACAAGCGGGTTGTCTGGATCACCTGGAAGTACGCGGCCGGCGACGAGGCCTTCGAGGGCTTCCGCGACAGCTTCACCAGGGGCGGCGGCACCATCATCAAGGAACTGGGCCTGCCGTTTCCGAACGTGGAGTTCCAGGCGCTGCTGACTGAGATCGCCTCGCTCAAGCCCGACGCGGTCGCCTGCTTCTTCGCCGGCGGCGGTGCCGCCAAGTTCATCCGCGATTACGCGGCGGCCGGCCTCAAGGGCCGCATCCCGTTGTACGGCTCGGGCTTCCTCACCGAAGGCGTGCTGGAGGCGGCGGGCCCGGCGGCGGACGGCATCATCACCACGATGCATTACAGCGACTCGCTCGACACGCCGCGCAACAAGCAGTTCCGCCTGGCCTACGCCAAGACTTTCCGGATGCAGCCCGACGTCTATGCGGTGCAAGGCTACGACACCGGACAGCTGCTGTCGCTTGGCGCGGCGGCAGTCAAGGGCGACTTGAACAACAAGCCGGCGCTGTACAAGGCCATGGAGTCAGCCGTCATCGACAGCCCGCGCGGCAAATGGACCATGAGCAAGGCGCACAACCCGGTGCAGGACATGTACC
>JAJAZH010000386.1 GCA_026785815.1 Ramlibacter sp.
CACGGTGCGCGAACTGCTTGCGGCCGATGCGCGCGTCAGCAGCGCCAATCCGGTGTTCGAGCGCGCGGTGACAGCGGGTGTCGGCGCGCACCTGGCGGCGGGGTCGGCCGTGCGCGTCGGCGCGGTGCAGCGTGAGGCCACCTCACCCGCGCCCCGACTCGGCGATCACACCGATGAAGTGCTGCACCAGGTGCTGGGCCTGGACAGCGCGGCGATCGGCCGCCTGCACGATGCTGGCGTGGTCGCAGGGCCGCAGGCCGATCCGACCCGGGAGTGACAAGAACGATTGTCATGCCGGGCTCCGACCCGGCATCCATGCTGGCCGGCCAAGAGGCCGGCACTCGTCAGTGGATGCCGGCTCAAGGCCGGCATGACAAGTTTGCGCAGGCTCAGGGCCGGCATGACAAGATTGCGTCGGGTCGAGCCCGGCATGACAACGCTACTGCACCATCAACGCCAGGAACAAGCCGGCGTTGAGCAGCAGCGAGCCGCTGATCCACAGCGAGAGCGATTCCTCGACCACGTCAGGCACCCAGACCTGGCGGGCATCCGGAATTTCGACCAGCATCCGCCAAGCCGACCGCAACAGGACCAGGCACAAGGTCATGACGGCAAGAACCAAGATCAACTTCATTAGCACTGTCGGCACCTCCAGAAACGCAGTGGATTGTGCCAGCGCATCGATGCCGTCCAACAGGCGTTACACCCGCAGACAGGTTCGCTTGCAATGGCAAGGCCGCCGGTCGCAGCAGTCGCCACGCCATGCGTCGCAACTCGCAGTGCTTTACTGCAGCTGGCGGAACAGCCGGCCGAGAAAATCGTTGAGGACGTTGCCCAGGGCGTCCTGGGGCCGTGGCCTCGGCCGCGGCGGCGCCGGTCGGGGACGCGGGATGTCGAATTCGGCCTGCGGGTCGATCCAGCGCGCGCGCAGCGACTGCTGGAAGAAGTCGCCAACCATCGGCAAGGCGCTGCGGGCGCCCTGGCCCCAGGAATCGGCCATCGTGACCCGGTTGTCGTTGAAGCCGACCCAGGCCCCCGCCACCATCTGCGGGTGCATCAGGATGAACCAGCCGTCGCTGTTGTCCTGGGTGGTGCCGGTCTTGCCGGCCACGTCGGCCTGGATGCCGTAACGCTGCCGGATCGCGACACCGGTGCCCTGGTCGACCACGCCGCGCATCACGTCGACCAGGGTCAGGGCCTGCGCGCGCGGCATGCCGACTTCGCGCGGCGGCCGCCGGAATTCTTCCAGCACCCGCCCGTCCCGGCCCTCCACCCGCGTCACCAGTACCGGCTCCACGAAGCTGCCGCCGTTGGCGATGGTGCCGTACGCAGTCACCATTTCCTTCAACGTCACCGGACTGGTCCCCAGCGCCAGCGACGGCACGACATCGAGCTTGCTGAGCCGGATGCCCATCGACTGCGCCAGCTTCGCGACCCGGGCCGGGCCGACCTTCTGCACCAGCTGCGCGGTGATGGTGTTGCGGGAGTAGACCAGGCCATCGCGCAGGGTCATGGGCTCGCCCGAGGGCGGCGTGGCGTCGGTCGGTGACCAGACCGGGCCGCCACGCTCGGAGCGGATGGCCACCGGCTGGTCGATCAAGGTGTCCAGCGGAGAGTAGCCGTGCACGAAGGCCGCGCCATAGACGAATGGCTTGAAAGTCGAGCCGGGCTGGCGCCGCGCCTGCGCCACGTGATCGAACTGCTCCTGGGCGAAATCGCGGCTGCCGACCCAGGCCAGGATGCGGCCGTCGCGCGGGTCCAGTGCCAGGAAGCCGGCTTGCAAAAGCGCCCGCTCGTCGTTGCGGCGCCGACGCGCGTCGGCCAGCGGCTGCAACTGCGCGATCTGCCGCGCGACCGCCTGGTTGGCGGCCTTCTGCAGCCGCGAGTGGAGCGTGGTGCGCACCACCAGGCCGTCGGCGTAGATGTCGTAGCCCTTGCGGTCGGCCCAGGCGATCAGCCACTTGCGCAGGTGCATGGCCACGTGGGGCGCGATGCCGATCGGCTCGACCTGCCGCTCGAAATCGAGTTTGAGCGGCCGCGCGGTCAGCATCGGCAGCAGCTTGGCATCGAGCTTGCCGAAGCTCGCCATCTGGGCCAGCACCAGGTTGCGGCGCTGAAGCGCACGCTCAGGATTGAGCACCGGGTTGTAGGCGCTGGTGCCCTTGAGCATGCCGATCAGCGTGGCGCTTTCCAGCACATCGAGGCGGTCGGCGGTCTTGTCGAAGTAGGTGCGCGCAGCCATCTCGATGCCGAAGGCGTTGTACAGGAACGGCACGGTGTTGAGGTAGGTCTCCAGGATCTCCTGCTTGGTGTAGACCGACTCGATCTTCAGCGCCGTCACGGCTTCCTTGGCCTTGCGCGTCAGCGTGGTGGCGCGGCCGATCTCCTCGGGAAACAGATTGCGCGCCAGCTGCTGGGTGATGGTCGAGCCGCCCTGCAGGTCGCCCGACAGGGTGCTCAGCACGGCCGCCGCGGTGCGCCGCAAGTCGATGCCGTGATGCTGGTAGAAGCGCCGGTCCTCGGTCGCGATCAGGGCGTCGACCACGTAGGGCGAGATGTTGCGCAGCGGCACCCACTGGCGGTTGATGCGCCGGTACTCGGCCAGCAGCACGCCGTCGGTGGACAGCACCCGGGCCGGCACTTCGGACTTGGCCTTGCGCAGGTCGCCGATGCCGGGGGTGAGCGGAATCAACAGCAGCAGGTACGCCAGCAGCAAGGCAGGCAAGACCAGCGCGGCCCAGACCGGGTGACGGCGGATGACGCCCCAGAGGCGATGAAAGGAAGTGACAGCGAGGGTGGCAGCGCGAGCAGCGGCACGCTGGAGGGCCGGAATCATGGGCAGAGCCTAGGGCCGGGCCCGGCAGCTCGACGTAGGACGATCCCCACTCAGCGCTCCGCGATGTAGTGCTGCATCGTGACGCTCTCTCCCGGCGCAAGGAATTCACGCACGCGCAGCTCCAGTTCCTGGTCGGCCAGCGTGGCTCGCGCGCGCTGGTGCAGGTAGTCGGCCCAGGAAGTGACGATGAAGCGCTCGACAAAACGGGACGGGTCGGCCAGGTCGCGGTAGATGCGCCAGAAGGTGGCGCCGTCGCGCCGCCGCGGGGAGCGCAGCTGGGTGACGGCTTCGAGGAATTGCTGCGACTCGGGCGCGCGGATCCGGTAGGCGATCTCGACCGCCACCGGCCCGTCATCGGGATTGGGCTCGGCCACGATGAACAGTTCTTCCCACGGCGTGCCGGGCGTCACTTCCTGGTGTTCACCCATTCGCAGCGGGAAAGGGCGCGCCAGCAGCAGGCCGGCGACCATCGCGACGGCCGCTGCGCAGAGCGCCACCGGCAAGCCGGCGAAGCCGGAGACCGCGCCCCAGAAAGCCGAACCGATCGCGAACGATCCGAGCGCGCTCAAGGTGTGCAGCGCCGCGGCCCGGGAGCGGACCCAGGGCGGCGCGCTGGTCTGGGTGGCGGTATTGAAAGTCGACATCACCGCCATCCAGGCCGCGCCGCCAAGCACCAGAGCGCCGTACACCACCAGCGGAATCCGCACCAGCGCGGCGATCGCCATCACCAGCGCAAACACGATGCAGCCGGCGCTGACCAGGGCCTCCAGCCCGATCCGGGCTCGCACCCGACCCAGCACCAGGCCCGCGGCCACCGCGCCGGTGCCCAGGCACGCCATCAACAGGCCGAAACCGGCGGCGCCCAGGCCCAGCTGGCGCTGGCCAATCACCGGCAACAGGGCCCACAGCGCCGCGCCGCTACCGCTGTAAGCCATGGTGCGCAGCAATTGCGCCAGCACGATCTTCGAATGGCGCGCGAAGCGCAGGCCGCTCAGCGTACCGCCCCACAGCCGCTCCGCCGGCAGCCGCGAGTGCGGGTGGGCGCTCGGCGGCCAGCGCCGGATCGCCTGCATCATCACCAGCGAACTGGCAACCGCGATGGCGAACACCCAACCCGCGCCGAGCACCGCGAACACCACCCCCGCCAGCGCCGGTCCGATCGCCCGCGCCGAGTTCCAGGCCATCGACATCGCGGTGATCGCCTGCGGCATGTCCGCGCGCGGCACCGTGTCGGCCACGGTCGAATTCCAGGCCGGCGAAAACAAGGCGGTGCAGCAACCTGCGGCGAAGGTGAAGAACAGCAGCGTGCCGGGACCGGCCCAGCCGGCCAGCACCAGCAGCGCCAGCAGCACCACGATCAGCGCCTGCACCGCCAGCGCGCCGAGGATCAGCCGGCGCCGGTCGGTGGTGTCGGCCAGCACGCCCGACGGCAACGACAGCAGGAACATCGGCAGGAACACCGCCGTCTGCACCAGCGCGGCCAGGAACGACGAGCCGGTCATCTCCACCATCAGCCAGGAGGCCGCCATCGCCTGCATGGCGTTGCCGACAAAGTAGATGCCGCTGCTGGCCCACAGGCCGCGAAAGGCCGGGTAGCGCAGCGGGCTCCAGAGGGAATGGGAGACGGCAGTGGTCACGGGGGATTATCGACTGTGGCTTCGCTGATCGCGACACAAAGCCGGCACTGAGCCGGCCCTGAGCCCGGCGCTGAGCCGGGAACCATGCGCGAGGAGGCAAAATACGTTGCTTCACCTTCCTGACCTGTCCACCATGTCCTCGATCCTTCCAACCACCGCCGCCATGCCGCCCTTCCATCTCGCCTTTCCGGTGCATGACATCGCCGCCGCGCGCAATTTCTACGGCGACCTGCTCGGCTGCCCGGAAGGACGCAGCTCCCCCGAGTGGGTCGACTTCAACTTCTACGGCCACCAGATCGTGGCCCACCTGGCGCCGGAAGAATGCGGCCGGCGCGGCGCCTCCAGCAAGGTCGACGACCACGACGTTCCGGTGCGGCATTTCGGCGCGGTACTGAACCTGGCGCAGTGGCAGCATCTTGCCGACAAGCTCAAGGCGGCAGGAACGAAGTTCGTGATCGAGCCCTACATCCGCTTCCAGGGCGAGCCGGGTGAACAGGCCACGATGTTCTTGCACGACCCGTCGGGCAACGCGATCGAGATCAAGGCCTTCGCCAATCTCGACTCCCTGTTCGTCAAGTAGGAGTCACGCCATGGATGCGGTTGCCATCGACAAGCGGATGATCGGCCCGGTGATCCGGCTGCACCCCGACGACAACGTGGTGGTGGCGCGGCTGGACGTGCCGATCGGCCTGCAGGTGCCGGGCGAGAACTTCACCAGCCGCAGCCAGGTCCCGGCCGGCTACAAGATCGCGGCCCGCAGGATCAGCAAGGGCGAACCGATCCTGAAGTACAGCGTCACCGTCGGATTCGCCAATGTCGACATCGAGCCCGGCGCCATGGTCCACAGCCACAACACCGAGTTCCGCGAGTTCGACCGCGACTACGCCCATGCCAGCGAGTTCAAGCCGGTGCAGCTGCTGCCGGAAAACGAACGCGCGACGTTCCAGGGCTATCTGCGCGCCAACGGCAAGGTCGGCACCCGCAACTTCATCGGCATCCTGTCCACCGTGAACTGTTCGGCCACGGTGGTGCACCGGATCGCCGAGTGGTTCACGCCCGAGCGGCTGGCGGACTATCCGAACGTCGACGGTGTGGTCGCCTTCAGCCATTCGATCGGCTGCGGCATGGAGATGACGGGCGAGCCGATGCAGCTGCTGCGCCGCACGATGGCCGGCTATGCGCGCCATCCGAATCTGGCGGCGGCGCTGGTGATCGGCCTGGGTTGCGAACGCAACCAGCTCAAGGGCCTGATGGCGCAAGAGGAGCTTCAGGCCAGCCCCACCCTGCACACTTTCATCATGCAGGAGAGCGGCGGCACCCGCAGGTCGATCGAGGCCGGTGTCGAAGCGGTCCGCGCCCTGCTGCCCGCGGCCAACGCCGTGCGGCGCCAGAGCGTCCCGGCCAGCCACCTGAGCGTGGGCCTGCAGTGCGGCGGCTCCGATGGGTTCTCGTCGATCACCGCCAATCCGGCGCTCGGCGCCGCCGTCGACATCCTGGCGCGCCATGGCGGCACTGGAATCCTGTCGGAGACGCCGGAGATCTACGGCGTCGAGCACACGCTCACCCGCCGCGCCGCCAGCGTTGCCATCGGTGAAAAGCTGATCGAGCGCATCCGCTGGTGGAAAGACGAATACTCGGTCGGCCGCGATGTCCAGATCAACGGCCAGGTCAGCCCCGGCAACCAGGCCGGCGGGCTGGCGAATATCTTCGAGAAGTCGCTTGGCTCGTCGATGAAGGGTGGCACCGGCCCGCTGATGGAGGTGTACCGCTACGCCGAGCCGGTGACGGCCAAGGGCTTCGTCTTCATGGACACGCCGGGCTTCGATCCGGTTTCGGCGACCGGCCAGATCGCCGGCGGCGCCAACCTGATCGCCTTTACCACCGGGCGCGGCTCGATGTTCGGCTCCAAGCCGGCGCCGTGCATCAAGCTGGCCACCAACAGCCCGATGTTCCACAAGCTGGAAGAAGACATGGACATCAACTGCGGCGAAATCCTGGACGGCACGGCCTCGGTCCAGGAGATGGGCCAGCGCATCTTCGAGCTGTTCCTGCGCACCGCCTCGGGCGAGCCGAGCAAGAGCGAAAAGCTGGGCCTGGGCGACCATGAATTCGTGCCGTGGCAGATCGGCATCATGAGCTGACGCAGCCGGCGCGCAGCACATGGATCCCGGGTCGAGCCCGGGAGACCAGCATGGATCCCGGGTCGAGCCCGGGATGACGAAGACACCAGCCATACCTGCCCGCAGCAGCCAACCTGACCCGTGTGCTGGCGCAGATCGCCACGCCGCCCTGACTACTTCTGCAGGGCGGCCGGCCGGAGCAGCGGCCGCATCATCCACAAACCGATCGCCGGCCCGACCGCCAGCCAGGGCAGCAGCTGCGCGAGCGGCCAGCTTTGCGCCATGCCGACGAACAGCTGGATGCTCACCACCGAAATCGCGAAGCCGATGCAGTTGGTGAAGGTGAGCACGCTGCCGACCACCGAGGGCGGCGCGTTCTGCGCGGTGAGGGTCGAGAACTGCGGCGAATCGCCCGCCACCGTGGCCCCCCAGACCAGTAGCCACACGAAGAACAGCGGCAGCGGTGCCACCAGCATCAGCGGCGCCGCCAGGCAGCACAGGGCGCTGGTGGCAAGCTGGGACTGGGCGACGCGGGCGCTGCCGAAGCGCCGCGCCAGCAAGCCGCCGCCGACACAGCCCACGAAGCCGGCGCCGATCGCCCAGAACGACGCCGCGCTCACGGCCACGCCGGAGGCCAGGCGGCTGGCCACGATCGTCGGCACCAGCACGATGAAGGCATACAGCTCCCACATGTGGCCGAAGTAGCCGAACACCGAAGCGCGCAGCCGCCGGTCGGTCCAGATCAAGCCCAGCGCTCGCGGCGTGATCGGCGCCGCGCTGGCACTGGCACTGGCACTGGCACTGGCTGGCCGTTGCGGCACCAGCAACCAGGTGGCGAGGCCGCCGAGCGCCGCCAGCACGGAGACGGCCAGCACCACCGCCTGCCACTGCCACGGCCCCACCGCGCCACTGCCGGCCAGCGCCCGCAGGCCGTGCGGCAAGGCCGTCCCCAGCACCAGGGCGCCGATCAGGATGCCGAGCACCGCGCCCAGCCGCTCGCGATACCAGAGCGCCGCGATCTTCATGCCGACCGGGTAGATGCCGGCCAGCAGGAAGCCGACGGCGAAGCGCAGCACCAGCAGCACGGCCATGCGGCCATCGGCCAGCAGCAGCGCCGCGTTGGCCAGCGCGCCGAGCAGCGAGCACACCAGGAACACCGTCGCCGGTGGAAAGCGGTCGGCCACCATCAGCAGCGCGAACACCAGCGTGCCCGCGACGAAGCCGAGCTGCACCGCCGACGTCAAAGGGCCGACTGCTGCTGGCGGCAGCGCCCAGGCCAGTTGCAGATCGGGCATCACGGCGTTGACCGCAAACCAAAGCGAGGTGCCGGCGAACTGCGACAGCACGATCACCGGCAGGATGCGGCGCGGGACCGCCTGCGGCGCGGGCGTCAGCTCGCCACCTCCGGATAGCCGTAGAGCTGGGCCGGGTTGTCGACCAGGATCCGGCGCCGGGTCGCATCGTCGTCGGCCCAGTGCAGCAGCAGGTCGAGCATGGCCGCGGACGACGGCGCCGGCAGGATGTTCGGGTGCGGCCAGTTGCTGGCCCACAGGCAGCGGCCGGCGTTGGCCTGCACCAGGGCCCGCGCCAGCACGCTGACATCGTCGTACAGCGGCGCTCCCACCACCGAAGTTTCATACGGGGCCGACAGCTTGACCCAGCACCGGCCCGAGTCCAGCAGCCGCAGCAACGACCGGAAGCCAGCGTGCTGCGGCGCCACCGGCTCGAGGAACTTGCCGTTGTGGTCGATCACCAGGTCGCAGGGCAGGCGCGCCAGCCGGTCCTGGTAGCGCGGCAGGTCGCTGCCGTCGAGCTGCAGGTCGATGTGCCAGCCGAGCGGCTGGATCAGCGCAGCCATCGGCTCCAGCGCATCCCACGGCAACACGCCGCCAGTGATCATCATGAACCGCACGCCGCGCACGCCTAGCGCGTGCAGCCGCTGCAGCTCAGCCTCGCTGGTGTCGGGGCGAACCACGACAATGCCGCGCGCTTCGGACCCGAAGGCCGCCATCGCCTTGAGCGTGCAGCTGTTGTCGAAACCGTAACCGGTGGGCTGCACCACGACCATGCGCCGCAGGCCGAGCGCGGCCTGCACCTGGCGGTAGTCGCTCACCGGCGCGTGCGGCGGCTTGAAGGTGGCCGTGGACGCCAGCGCGAAGCGATCTTCGTACACATGCATGTGGCAGTCGCAGGCGCCAGGCGGCGGTTTGAGCTTCGGGGAATCCATGAGGGCCTTCTTTCCTTGGTTGTTCGCGGTCGCGACTGGCGCCAGCGTCAGGCGGCGCGCAACCGGACCAGCCGGGTGGCGCTGGCGGCGTTCAGCGCGCCCTTCGGCGCCCGGCCTTGCAGGATCTCGGCCACCTGGGCCACGGTCTCCAGCGACTGGTGCTCGATCGCTTGCGGGGTCAGCCCGCCGACATGCGGCGTCGCGACCACCAGCGCATGCCGGCTCAGCGCAGGCGAGGGCATCTGGTCGGGCGCACGCCCCACGTCGAGGGCGCAGCCGGCGATCAGTCCGTGGTCGAGCGCGTGCAGCAAAGCCGCCTCGTCCACCAGGTTGCCGCGCGAGGGATTGATGAAAAACGCGGTCGGCTTCATGCGCGCGAACGCCTGGCCATCCATCAGGTTCTCGGTTTCGGCAGTCGCGACGGCGAGACAGACGACATGGTCCGCCTGCGCCAGCAACTGAGGCAGATCGACCTGGCTTGAATTTTCGTTGTCGACTCTGGAATACGGATCGCAGACCAGCACCCGCATGCCGAGCGCCGACCCGAGCGAACAAAGATAGCGGCCGATCTGCCCATAACCGATGACGCCGAGCGTGGCGCCCCGCAACTCGCGGCCCATGGCGGCTGGCGGCGTGCTGCCGGCGTGGTACGCCGCGGAGGCTGCGCTGATCTGGCGGCTGAGATCGACCATCGCGCCGACCACCCATTCGGCGACCGACGCGATGAAGCCGGCGCTGGCCTGCGTCACCAGCACGCCTTGACGGCTGGCCGCCGCCACATCGACGTTGCGGATGTCGATGGCGCAGCGCGAAAAAGCCACCAGCGCCGGCAGCGCATCGAACAGCGCCGCTGCGCCCGGTGTCTGGCGGTACGACACGATGACCTCGCAGCCTTGCGCAGCCTCGATCAGCTCCGCCACGGCCAGCTCGTGTCCGCTGGTGTTGAGGCTGACCTGGCCCAGAGCCTGCAGGCCCGCCAGCGCCCGCTCGCCGTAATAAAGACGGCGGGCCTCGTCGGGATGGGTCAGGAAGATCCGGGCCATGCGGCTCCTTGCAAAAAGGCAGGCAAATGTAATGGTATGACGATTGATGTCAATGATCGCTTGTCCTTAGGCCAAGGCGCCCGAAATACCTGCGCGCGGCCCGGCACCTTCCTAGAATGAAATCCGGTTCCCGTAGTCCAACTGGAGAGAGACATGATGCAATCACCCTTCAAGAGCAACCGCCGCGCCGTGCTGGCTGCGGCCACCCTGGCGCTCACCCTGGCCGGCGCGGCGCTGCCGGCAGCGGCGCAGGCCCCCATCACGCTGCATGGCGCTTCGCAGTTCAACGACGATCACGCCTTCACCAAGACGATGGTGAAGTTCGAGGAGCTGGTCAAGAAGTACTACGGCAAGCCGATCACGTTCGTGCTGCACAAGAACAGCGAGCTCGGTCTCGAGAAGCAGTACTTCGAGTACATGTCGCAGGGCAAGGCGGTCGACTTCGCCGTGGTGTCGCCAGCCCACATGTCGACGTTCTCGAAGGCCGCCCCGTTCATCGATGCGCCGTTCCTGTTTCGCGACCTGGCCCACTGGAACAAGGTGCTCGACGGCGACACCTTCAAGCCGATCGCCGACGAGGTGGCCCAGCGTGCCGACGTGATGCTGATCGGCTACGCCGGCGGCGGCGTGCGCAACATCTTCTCCAACAAGCCGGCCTCCACCCTGAGCGACATCAAGAACCTGAAGGTCCGGGTGCAAGGCGCGCCGATCTGGAGCCGCTCGTTCACCGCCGTCGGCATGGCCCCGACGGTCATCGCCTACAACGAGGTCTACAACGCCATCCAGAACGGCGTCATCTCGGCCGGCGAGAACGAAGCCGCCGGCGTCGAGCAGATGAAGTTCAACGAGGTCGCCCCCAACCTGCTGATGACGCAGCACGCGATCACGATCCGGCCGCTGTGCTTCTCGGCCAAGACCTTCAAGTCGCTGCCCGCCGACCTGCAGGCCGCGGTCCTGCGGGCCGGCAAGGAAGCCGGCGCCTACGGCCGGCAGATCGAATCGTCGGAAGACGGCGCCAAGCTCGACGCCATGGAGAAGGCCGGCAAGCTCAAGCGCATCGCCTTCAAGGACCGCGACCAGATGAAGAGCCTGGTCGAACCGGTCATCGCCGCCTACGCCAAGGAAGTCGGCGCCGACGCGATCTACACCAAGATCAACGGCATCAAGTAATCGATGGCTATCGCGCTCCCGGCGGAAGGGCCGGGCGGTCCGCCGGCAAGTGCGGCGCCTGGCGCCTGGCGCCGCTTCACGGCCGGCTTCGCCTGGCTGCTGAACTGGCTGCTGATCGGCACGGTTGCGGTGCTGATCATCCCGGTGACCATGCAGATCGTTTCGCGCTACACGTCGGTGATCCCGCCTTACATCTGGACCGAGGAGCTGGCACGCTTCGTGTTCATCTGGATGATCATGCTGGGGGCGATGGTCGGCGTGCGCGAAAGCTCGCATTTCGATGTCGACATCTGGCCCCGACTGAGCCTGAAGGCGAACGCGGCGCTCAGGCTGGTCACCAATGTCTTCACGTTGGTCTTCGCCCTGGTGTTCGTCATTTCAGGCATCGAGTTCACGCGCTTCGCGATCTACCGGATTTCGGAACTGGCCGAATTGCCGCTGTGGGTCATCCACATCGCCTGGCCGCTGACCGGCCTGGCCTGGATCGTCTTTCTCGGTGAGCAGTTCGTCGACAACATCCGCATCCTGGCCGTGAAAGAGGCTCCATGACCGGTGCCGTCCTGTCTCCCGGGGTGGCGAGCCTGATCCTGTTTGTCGTGTTCTTCGCGCTGATGGCGCTGCGGGTGCCGGTGGCTTTTGCGCTGGGGCTGGCCTGCCTGCCGATCCTGCTGATCGAACCGCGGCTGTCGGCGATGACGCTGATGAGCGAGACCTTCAATTCGTACAACTCCTTCATCCTGCTGGCCGTGCCGTTCTTCCTGCTGACGGCCAACCTGATGAACGTCGGCGGCATCACCGACCGGCTGCTGCGCTTGTCCCGAACCATGGTCGGTCATTTCCCGGGCGGGCTGGCCCAGATCAACGTCGTGCTGTCGCTGTTCTTCGCCGGCATTTCGGGCTCGTCGACGGCCGACGCCGCCAGCCAGTCCAAAATCTTCATCGAGGCGCAGCGGCGGGAAGGCTACGACGACAGCTTCTCGGTCGCCATCACGGCCGTGTCGTCGGTGCTGGCCGTCATCATCCCGCCGTCGATCCTGATGATCGTCTGGGGCGGCGTGCTGTCGGTCTCGATCGGCGCCCTGTTCCTGGCCGGTATCCTGCCCGGCCTGCTACTGGTGGCGGTGCAGATGGCGACTGTGCACGCCTATGCCAAATCGCGCGGCTACCCGACCTATCCCAGGGCCACCTTCATCGAGTTCCTGACATCGGCGGCGATCACCATCCCGGCACTGATGACGCCCGTGATCATCATCGGCGGCAAGATCTTCGGCTGGTTCACGGCGACCGAGTCCGCCGCCGTCGCCGTGCTCTATGCCGGCATGCTGTCGGTCTTCGTCTACCGGGAGATCGACCTGAAGGGCCTGCTGGCGGCTTTCTCGGACACCGGGCGCTTCGCTGCCGTCACGCTGTTCTGCGTCGGCACCGCCAGCGCCTTCGGCTGGCTGATGGCGTACTACAAGATTCCGCAGGCCCTGCTGTCCGGCGTATCGCAATGGGGCATGGGGCCGATCACGACCGGGCTCTTCATCGCCTTCGTGTTCCTGGTGGTCGGCTGTTTCCTGGACGCCATTCCCGCGATCATCATCGTCGGCACCATCCTGCAGCCGATCGCTGCTGCCGGCAACCTGGACCCGGTGCATTTCGCGATGATCGGCATCGTCTCGCTGGCGTTCGGACTGGTCACGCCGCCCTACGGCCTGTGCCTGATGATCTGTTGCAAGATCGCCGGGATGCGGCTCAGCGAGGTGATGAAGGATGTGATGCTGATGCTGATGCCGATGATCGGGGTGCTGGTGCTGATCGTCCTGTGGCCCCAGCTGGTGCTGTTCCTGCCCAGCCTGATCTCGCCGGAATTCCTGAAGTAGCCGGGCGCGACGCGAGGCTCCACGTGATTGCATTCAAGCCGCTGTCGCCGCTGTTCGGGGTCGAGGCTGCCGGCGTCGAACTGTCGCAGCCGCTGGCCGAAGAGACTTTCAGGGAACTGGAGCAGGCGTTCTATGCGCATCAGGTGCTGGCGATCCGTGGCCAGCAACTCAGCGCTGCGCAGTTCCTGGCGTTCGCCCGCCGGCTTGGTCCGCCCCAGCCGCACGTGATCGACCAGTTCCATCATCCCCAGGATCCAAACATCCTGGTGTTGTCGAACGTGAAGCGCGACGGCCAGCCCACCGGGCTGCAGGACGCCGGCTCCTACTTCCACACCGACTACTCGTACCTGGCGGTGCCGGCGCGCGCGACGACGCTTTATTCGCGAGTCGTGCCGAAGGTCGGCGGCGACACGCTGTTCGCCAACCAGCAGGCGGCCTACGACGACCTGCCAGAGGCGATGAAGCAAAAGATCGAACCGCTGCTGGCGATCCATCACTACGGCAACCGCAAGGATGTCGACGAGGCCAGTCGCACGGCAGCGTCGGTGTTGAGCGTCGCGCAGAAAGCGAAGATGCCGCTGATCACGCACCGGATCGCCCGTCCGCACCCGGTCACCGGCCGCAAGGCGCTGTACGCCGTGTCCGGCAGTTCGTTCGGCATCGTCGGCATGCCGCAGGACGAGGCGCGCGACCTGCTGGACCAACTGGCAGCCCACTCCACCCACGAAAAATACCAACTGCGTTTCAGTTATGGCGTCGGCGACATCGTGGTCTGGGACAACGCGGCGCTGCTGCATTCGGCAACGCTGATCGACCCCGCGGACGCCCGCACGCTGTGGCGCGTGACGGTGCTGGAGGTGACGCAGGAAGCGTCGGCGCCGCAGGTGCTGGCGCCGACGTTTGCTTAGCCGATCGCTCGCCTGGACGCTGCACTCCAGCAAATGACTGTCATGCCGGGCTTGACAAGCCTGCCCCGGACCTGATCCGGGGGCATCCACTGGTGCCAACTGAACTTGCTCCATTTCACTCCACCATGGATGCCGGGTCAGGCCCGG
>JAJAZH010000387.1 GCA_026785815.1 Ramlibacter sp.
GTCATGCCGCCGGTCTGGCGCTCGAGGTGAAAGCGCAGGCTCAGCGCGTGCAGGTGCTGGAATGTTTCCAGCGCGATGCGGCGCGCGGCGCCTTGCGTGGCCTTGGAGAAGATCAGCTCGCGCAGTTCGGTGAACAGCGACGTCGACAGCCGCAGCAATCCGTACGCCAGCAGCAACCCGATCGGCACCACCAGCATGGCCGCAGTGGCGTCGCCGGGCTGGAAACCCGGCACCGACAGGCGACCGCCGGTCGGCGTCAGCGCGTCCACCAGGTTCTTCAACAGCACCGGCACGCCGACGTTGGCCAGCTTGGCGGCCACCATGAAGAGCAGCGCGCCGACCACCCGCCACTTGTACTGCCACAGGTAAGGCAACAGCCGGGCGAGCGTGGCCCAGTCCGACTTGCCGGCCAGCGGCGTGGTCGTGGTCCCGGCCGGGCCCGGCGGCGTGGTCGCGGCTGAGGCCGCGACTGTGACAGACGGGGTGGCGAGCTCGCCAGCCTGGCGCATCAAGGACAATCTGGAGTTGAAATCATTACGGGAGATTGTGCCAATGTCCGTTGATCCAAGCCCCGCGTCGGTCCATGACCGCGGCGGCCACGTCGCCCTGCCGACCGGCAAGGAACTGGTGCTCAAGGTGATCCCGATGCCCGCCGACTGCAACGCCAACGGCGATATTTTCGGCGGCTGGGTCATGGCGCAGGTCGACCTGGCCGGCTCGGTGATTCCGGCCCGCTACACCCAGGGCCGGATGGCGACGGTCGCCGTCAAGGAGTTCGTCTTCAAGCAGCCGGTGCGGGTCGGCGACATCCTGTCCTTCTTTTCGGAACTGACGCGCATCGGGCGCACCTCGATCACGGTGCAGGTCGAGGTGTACGCCGAGCGCTTCCAGGCCCAGGGCCAGTACGTGAAGGTGACCGAGGCCTCGGTCACCTATGTGGCGATCGACGGCAGCGGCAAGCCGCGGGAAATCGCCCGCTGACGATCGCCCGCTGACGTCATTCCCGCGCAGGCGGGAATCCAGGGCTCGTGGAGTCCGGGACGCTCTGGATTCCCGCCGCCGCGGGAATGACGACTTCTTGGAACTTCCCGTGCCGGCCCTGCCCGTCGGCAAAGCGCGCCGCGCCTTCGAAGCCGTCGCCGATGCGGTGCTTGCCGCGCTCCCACTCCTGGTGCAGCGCCTGCGACAGCGGCAGATCCCATTGGCGATAGGCGCTCATGCGGTCGGCATTCATCGTCGCCTGCGGAAAGCCGCACAGCTGCTGCGCCAGTGCCACCGCTGCCGCCCGGGCCTGCCCGGTCGCCACCACCCGGTTGGCCAGCCCGATCCACAGCGCCTCGGCCGATTCGACCTTGCGCCCGGTGAGGATCAAGTCCATGGCATGGCCCATGCCCACCAGCCGCGGCAGCCGCACCGTGCCGCCATCGATCAGCGGCACGCCGAAGCGCCGGCAGTAAACGCCGAAGTAAGCGTCCTCTTCCATCACCCGCAGGTCGCACCACAGCGCCAGCTCCATCCCTCCAGCCACGGCAGCCCCGCTGACGGCGGCAATCACCGGCTTGGACAACAGCAGCCGCGAAGGGCCCATCGGCCCGATTGGCCCGATCGGCGCGCTGGCCGGGGGCTGGCCCTCGGCAGCCGAACCGGCTGGCGCCGTCATGGCCTCCGGATCGAAGTCCAGGTCCACCAGCACGCCGGCGCCGGTGCCTTGCCGTGCCATCTTCGCCGCCGCCTGCAAGTCCCAGCCGGCGCAGAAGTGACCGTTGGCGCCGTGGAACACCGCCACCCGCGCGTCGGCGTCAGCCTCGAATTCGACGAACGCCTGGTACAGCGCGCGGGCGGTGTCGGCATCGACCGCGTTGCGGACATCGGGCCGGTCCAGCGTGACGACGGTGACCTGGTCCAGCTGTTCGACGCGCACGGCGGTGTTCATCCGCGGATTACACCCGATCCGCCAGCGCGACGCATGCCGCCGCGCGTGCGCCATTGTCGGGACAACCCTGTAGCTGCGCGCCGCGCCGCACAGCTATAACCGTGGGCCACCCCGGAGACCCGAGCAAGTGCAAATCATTCAACTGGTGATCAGCGGCATCGCGCAGGGATGCATCTATGGGCTGATCGCGCTGGGCTTTGTGCTGATCTACAAGGCCACCGAGACCGTCAGCTTCGCCCAGGGCGAGCTGATGATGCTCGGCGCCTTCTGCGGGCTGGCCGCGATGGCGCTGTTCGGGCTGCCGTTCTGGCTCGCGGTGGTGGGGGCGATCGCCGTGATGGCGCTGTTCGGCGTCGTGCTGGAGCTGGCGGTGATCCGCCCGATCCTGGGACAGCCGGCGTTCTCGATCGTCATGCTCACCATCGGCATCGGCTATGTGGCGCGCGGGCTGATCACCACCATCCCCGGCATCGGCACCGAGACCCACACCTTGCCGGTCCCGTACAAGGACCAGGTCTGGCACGCCGGCCCGCTGCTGCTGAACGCGGAGCAGATGGTGGTGATCGGCTCCACCGCCGTGCTGTGCCTGCTGCTGTTCGCGGTGTTCCGCTACAGCAAGGTCGGCATCGCGATGCAGGCCGCTTCGCAAAACCAGCTGGCCGCCTATTACATGGGCATCCCGGTGAGAAAGCTCAACGGCCTGGTCTGGGGGCTGGCCGCCGCGGTGGCTGCCATTGCCGGCCTGCTGCTGGCCCCGATCACCTTCGTGCACGCCAACATGGGTTTCATCGGCCTGAAGGCCTTCCCGGCGGCGGTGGTCGGCGGCTTCGGCAGCCTGCCCGGCGCGATCGTGGGCGGCCTGGTGATCGGCATCGTCGAATCGCTGTCGGGCTTCTACCTGCCCGAAGGCTTCAAGGACACCGCTGCCTACATCGTGGTGCTGATCATGCTGATGGTGAAACCGAACGGGTTGTTCGGTGAGAAGTTAAGAAAGAAAGTCTGATTGGGGACAGACCTTCAGCTCTGTCCCCAACTGATCAAAAATGAGATTCATCTTCAAGACCGATTACGGCCAGGACATCAGGCTGGCCCGCCACGGCGGCCACACCTTCTGCTACGGCGCGCTGGTGCTGCTGCTGGTGGCCGCGCCCTGGCTGGTGCCCGAATACTGGCTGGCCCAGCTCACCTTCGTGCTGATCTACGGCATCGTCGGCCTCGGGCTGATGCTGCTGGCCGGCTTCACCGGGCTGTTCTCGCTGGGCCACGCGGCTTTCCTCGGCGTCGGCGCCTACACCCAGGGCTACCTCACCACCCACGGCGTGCCGTTTCCGATCGCGCTGGCCGGCGCTGCCGCGCTGTCGGCCGCGGTCGGCGTGGTGGTCGGCCTGCCGGCGCTGCGGGTCAAGGGCATCTACCTGGGCATCGCGACGCTGTCGTTCGGCTTCATCGTCGAGGAAGTGTTCGCGCGCTGGGAGAGCGTCACCGGCGGCAACTCGGGCATGCACCTGAAGTCGCCCGAGCTGTTCGGCGTGAGCCTCGGATCGGGCCAGGGCTTCTATTTCCTGTGCCTGCTGATCGCCGTGTTCGCCACACTGGCCATTCTCAACCTGCTGCGTTCGCCGACCGGCCGTGCCTTCGTCGCCATCCGCGATTCGGAGATTTCGGCACAGAGCATGGGCATCCACCTGGCGCGCTACAAGACGCTGTCGTTCGCGCTCTCCGCGGCGCTGGCCGGCATCGGCGGCGCGCTCTACGCCCACAAGCTGATGTTCATCTCGCCCGACCAGTTCAACATCCTGCAGTCGATCGACCTGCTGCTGATGGTGGTGATCGGCGGGCTCGGCTCGGTGCACGGCGCCTTCCTGGGCGCCATCTTCCTGATCTCGATGCCGCAACTGATCTCGCTGACCAAGGATTACCTGCCGCCGGTGATCGGCCAGGCGCCCGGCCTGCAATCGGTGGTGTACGGCGCCGTGCTGATCGGCTTCGTGCTGTTCGAGCCGCTCGGCCTGTACGGCCGCTGGGTCAAGGTCCGCACCTGGTTCCAGCTGTTCCCGTTCTACCGCAAGGGCCTGTTCAAGCGGCAGAAGTCGTTCACCAAGTCGGACCGGTTGAAATGACCCCCGCTCGATCCATGACCGACATCCTGCTTTCCGCAAAAAACCTCAGCGTGCGCTTCGGCGGGGTGCTGGCGGTCAACGACGTCAGCTTCGACGTGCGGCGCGGCGAGGTGCTCACGCTGATCGGGCCC
The DNA here is from genome assembly GCA_026785815.1 of Ramlibacter sp. Lineage (GTDB taxonomy): Bacteria > Pseudomonadota > Gammaproteobacteria > Burkholderiales > Burkholderiaceae_C > Ramlibacter. The sequence continues at coordinate 4,185 of JAJAZH010000387.1, forward strand.
AACGGCGCCGGCAAGACCACGGTGTTCAACCTGATCAGCCGGATCTACACGCCGACCACCGGCAGCATCGACTTCGAGGGCCAGCGGCTGACCGCGCAGGCGCCGCACCGGATCGCGTCGCTCGGCATCGCCCGCACGTTCCAGAACATCGAACTGTTCGAGCACGCCACCGTGCTGCACAACTTGCTGATCGGCCGCCACACCCACAGCAACACAGGCGTCTGGAGTGAAATGTTCTTCACGCCGCGCGTGCGGCAAGCCGAGATCCGGCACCGCGAGAAGGTCGAGCAGGTGATCGAGCTGCTCGACCTGCAACACCACCGCGACTCGATGGTGGCCGGCCTGCCCTACGGCGTGCGCAAGGTGGTCGAGATGGCGCGCGCCCTGTGCACCGAACCCAAGCTGCTGCTGCTGGACGAGCCGTCGTCCGGCCTCAACGTGGAAGAGACCGACGACATGGCGTTCTGGATCCAGGACATTCGCGACGAGCTCGGCATCACGGTGCTGATGGTCGAACACGACATGAGCCTGGTCTCCAAGGTGTCCGACCGGGTGCTGGCGATGAACCAGGGCGAGGTGCTGGCCACCGGCACGCCGCGCGAGGTGCAGAACCATCCCGGCGTGATCGAGGCCTATCTCGGCCAGGTCGACGACGTCTCGGCGCTGCGCCGGCCGGGGGCCGTTGCATCATGAGCGTGCCCGTCAGCGACCAACCCGTCCTCAAGCTGACCAACGTCGAGTCGGCCTACGGACCGATCAAGGCGATCCGCGGTGTCAGCCTGCAGGTGCGGCGCGGCGAGATCGCGACCGTGCTCGGCTCCAACGGAGCCGGCAAGACGACGATCCTGAAAACCATCTCCGGCATCATCGACCCGCGCAAGGGCGCGATCGAGTTCAAGGGCAGCGCGATCACGGCGCGCGACCCGTCGTTCATCGTGCAGCAAGGCTTGTCGCATGTGCCCGAGGGCCGCGAGGTGTTCCCGCTGCTGACGGTGCGCGACAACCTGGCGATGGGCGCCTACACCCGTCACGACCGCGACGGCGTGGCGCGGGACCTGGAAACCGTGTTCGGCTATTTTCCGATCCTGCGCGAGCGGGCGGCGCAGGACGCCGGGCTGCTTTCGGGCGGCCAGCAGCAGATGCTGTCGATTTCGCGCGCGCTGATGGCAGCGCCCGACCTGATCCTGCTCGACGAGCCGAGCCTGGGGCTGAGTCCCAAGCTGACCCGCGAGATCTTCGAGATCGTGGTGCGCATCAACCGCGAGCGCGGCACCACCATCCTGCTGGTGGAGCAGAACGCCAACATGGCGCTCAACGCCTCCGATTACGGCTACGTGCTGGAGAACGGCCGCATCGTGATGGAGGACAACTGCGCCCGGCTGCGCGAGAAGGACGACATCAAGGAGTTCTATCTCGGCATGAAGGAAGAAGGCGTTCGCGGCGAGCGGCGCTGGAAGAAGAAGAAGAACTGGCGATGAGCGCAAATCCAGTCATCCCGGACTCAACCTATGGATGTCATCCCGGGCCAGGCTTGCCCCGGACTCCGATCCGGGGACCCGGGATCCATTCCGCCCCATCTCATCCTCACTTCGCGGCGGCGTCTGGATTGCGGGTCAGGCCCGCAATGACAGCTCGTTTGGTGACCCTATGAGCAATCTCTGGGATCTCTCCTCGATCCAGCCCGAAACCCGCATCGTGCTCGAAGGCGACACGATTGCCGCGATGTTCTGGAACGGCGTCGCCCAGCGCGGCGACCAGGTCTGGATGCGGCAAAAGCAGCTTGGCATCTGGCGCAGCTGGAGCTGGAACCAGACCGGTGAAGCGGTGCGCGAGATCGCAGGCGGCCTGATGGCGCTCGGCTTCGGCCCCGGCGACACCGCGTCCATCCTCTCGAACACCGTGATCGAGTGGGTGCTGGCCGACCTCGCGGTGCTGTCCTGCGGCGGCGTCTCCAGTGGCATCTACCCGACCGACGCCGCGTCGCAGGCGCACTACCTGTGCCAGGACTCGCGCACCAGCATCCTGTTCGTCGAGGACGACGAGCAGCTGGACAAGGCGCTGGCAGTGCGGGCGCAGTTGCCGGGGCTCAGGAAGGTGATCGTGTTCGACATGGAAGGACTGCGCGAGCTGCATGATCCCGGTGTGATCGGCCTGGCGCAGCTGCGCGAACTCGGCCGCAGCCATCTCCAGAGCCACCCTGACGCACTCGACGAAAGACTCAAGAACGTCCGTCCCGATGACCTCGCGATCCTGATCTACACCTCAGGCACGACCGGCCGTCCCAAGGGCGCCATGCACTCTCACCAGGGGCTGGTTGCGACGGTCCGCGGATACAACACGCTGATCCGCCAGGACCAGCACGACGAGCGCATGTGCTTTCTTCCCCTGTGTCATGTCGCGGAACGCTCAGGCGGCGAATACTTCGCGCTCTACACCGGAACCGTCCTCAACTTTGTCGAGAACCCCGAGACCGTGCCGGAAAACGTGCGGGAAATCTCCCCCACTGTGTTCGGCGCCGTTCCCCGCGTCTGGGAGAAGTTCTACTCCGGCGTCATGATTGCCGTGAAGGAAGCCAGTCCGCTGCAGCAGGCCGCCTATGCCTGGGGAATTGGCGTCGGCAACGCGATTGCCGAAAGGGTCATGGCCGGACAGCCGGTCGATGGCTTTCTGAAGCTCAAGTTCACGCTGGCGCGCTGGATCGCGCTGGACAACGTTCGCAAGATGATCGGCATCCATCGCGCGCGCTTCCTCAATACCGGCGCGGCGCCGATCTCACCGGACCTGATCCGCTGGTACCTCGCCCTGGGCGTCCCGATGCTGGAGGTTTGGGGCATGACCGAATGCGGCATCACGATCGGTGTGCCGGCCACTCGCATCAAGCCGGGAACGATCGGCGTGCCGGCGAGTTTCGCCGAGATGAAGGTCGATGCCGACACCGGCGAAATTCTGGTTCGCGGTCCCACACTGTTCATGGGCTATCTGAACCAGCCGGAAAAGACCGCCGAAGCCTTCACTCCCGACGGCTGGTTCCGGACCGGCGACGTCGGCCTGGTCGACGAAGACGGATTCTTCCGCATCACCGACCGGATGAAGGACATCATCATCACGGCCGGCGGCAAGAACATCACGCCCAGCGAACTGGAGAACGAGCTGAAGTTCTCGCCCTACATCACGGACGCGGTGGTGATCGGCGACAAGCGGCCCTACCTCACGGTGATCATCATGATCGACCAGGAGAACGTCGAGAAGTTCGCGCAGGACAGCGACGTGCCGTTCAGCAACTACGCCAGCCTGACGCGCTCGCCACAGGTGCAGGAGCTGATCCAGGCCGAAATCGACCGCGTCAACGGCAAGTTCGCCCGGGTCGAGCAGATCAAGAAGTTCTTCCTGCTCGAGACCCAGCTTTCGGCCGAAGACGAGGAGCTGACGCCGACCATGAAGCTTAAGCGCAAGCTGGTGCAGACCAAGTACGCCGCGCAGATCGAGGCGATGTACCGGTGACGACCTGCCATTGGACGACTTCCATGACTCTCATGCTCTTTCATCCACAGCGGAACCAACTGCAATGACGTACAGATCCACCCTGGTGCTGGCGGCGTTGACCCTGGGCGCCGGCATGGCCACTGCCCAGCAGGGCGTGAGCAAGACCGAGATCACGCTTGGCTCGATCCAGGACCTGTCGGGCCCGATCGCCGGCTTCGGCAAGCAGGTGCGGCTCGGCATGATGCTGCGAGTCGACGAGATCAACGAGCAGGGCGGCGTCAACGGCCGCAAGATCAAGCTGATCGTCGAAGACTCGGCCTA
>JAJAZH010000388.1 GCA_026785815.1 Ramlibacter sp.
CGGTGGAGGAACTGGAACAGGAGCGGCTTGCCACCATCACGCTGACACCGGATGCAAGCTCGATCGGGCATCCGCTGTCGCAGTTCGCGTTGAAGGCGATCGGAGTCCGTGACGCCAGCTTCCGTCGCTCGAGCGGACAGGTGGTGTCGCTCGATGCCCATCCGGTCCTGGAAGACGGAGACGCGCTGGTGCTCTCGGGAATGCCCGAATCGCTGGCACTGGCCGAAGAGCTGCTGCTGCGCGGCTGAAGGCCGTTCCGACCGTGGCAAATCGCCCGGTGGAATCCTAGCGAAGCTCCCCGTACTGCGTTCCGCTGAGAACCGGCGCCTTCGGGTCGTCCGGCAACTCGGTCTCTTCGTAGCCGGTCAGCAGCGCGTAGCTGCGCTGCCCGTTGGCGCCGACCTCGGCCACATAGGCCTTGCGCGGTGCATCGGGTGTCGCCGTCAAGGGCGCAGGTCGGCTGGAGCCGGCCACCAGCGCCCGCTTGAAAGCCAACACTTCGTCGGCCTGGATCGGCTCATAGGCTGGGCCCGGCGCCACCGGGGCCACCAGCGGCGCCGGTGGCGAATGCATCGGGGCTGGCAGGGAGTCCTGCATCGGCTGCGAGTCCGGACCGCGCGCCATGTGGCCCCCGGTGGCTCGCCCCACCGAAACATGTTCGCTCAGGCGCCAGTACACCGCGCTCACCAGGATCTCGTGCCGCGCCTTCGCGGATTGCGCGATCAGCGCCTCGATCTCCGGGAACTGGCTCGGGTGCGCCTGGGCATCCCGCCCCAGATCGATCATCACCAGGTACTGCAAACCGTCGCCGTCGATCGACAGCACCTTGAACTTGTAGCTGGCCGACAGCACCCCGGCGCGCACCATCGCTTCGCGAACCAACGCGTACAGCAGTTCGCGCCGCGCCGCGCGATCGGCGCGGCGCCGGGCCGCCGCCGCTTCGCCAGCCGCAGCGGTCGCGGACCGGGACCCCTTGCGGTGCGTGCCGGTACTGGCCGGCTCCGAATGCGCGGGTCGCGATCGATTCGACTTGGGAAACAACCAGCTCATCAACGACATGGGGGCTTTCGAGGATCGATGGATTGTGCTGCGGCGGCGTCAAGAAACTCCGGCCCTCATCCAATCGGCCTAACGGTATCGGGGCCATGGGGGCCGAACAAGTTGTTTAACGACCACTTACATTTGAAGCGGCAGTTTGTCTCGCTTTGCGCAACGGCTATTTGCCGATGCAGAAACTCGAGAAGATCACGCCCAACAAATCGTCGGAGCTGAACTGACCGGTAATTTCGCTCAGCGCGTTCTGGGCCAGCCGCAGCTCCTCGGCCAGCAGGTCGAGCGCCTGGGCCCGCGCCGCCAGATGCACCTCGGCCCCGGCCAGATGGACGTCGACCCGCTTGAGGGCCTGCACATGGCGCTCCCGCGCCATGTAAACCCCCTCGGGCGCCGACTGCCAGCCGGCAACATGCAGCAGCCGGCGCCGCAAGCCATCGAGGCCGGCACCGGTCCTGGCCGAAAGCGAAAGGGTCTGGTGACCCGCAACCTGCGTCGCCTGCACCGCTGGCGCGGCGTCCTGCTTGTTCCAGACATCGATCACCGGAATGCTGTGCGACAGCCGGGCCGCAAGCGCCGTTGCAATACTGGTATCGCCGGCGAGATAATCCGCGTCCCGGATCCGCGTCAGGTCGTGCAGGAACAAGACCGCATCGGCTTGCTCGATCTGGCGCCAAGCCCGCTCAATTCCGATCTTTTCGATCGCATCTTCGCTGTCGCGCAGCCCGGCAGTGTCGATCACGTGCAGCGGCACGCCTTCGATCTGGATGGTCTGGCTCACCACGTCGCGGGTGGTGCCGGCAACCGGAGTGACGATCGCCAGTTCGGCCCCGGCCAGCGCGTTCAGCAACGAGCTTTTGCCGGCGTTCGGCTGGCCGGCGATGACCACCTTGATTCCCTCCCGCAACAGCGCCCCCTGCCGCGCACGTTGCATCACCCTGCCCAGCGTCTGCTGCAGCCGCTCGAGCTGGCCCTGCGCATCGGCCTGCTGCAGGAAGTCGATCTCCTCTTCGGGAAAATCGAGCGTCGCCTCCACCAGCATTCGCAAGCGGATCAGGGCATCGCGCAGCGCATGGACCTCGGCCGAGAACTCGCCTGCCATCGACCGGCTGGCGCTGCGGGCGGCGGCTTCGGTGCTGGCATCGATCAGGTCAGCGATCGCCTCGGCCTGCGCCAGGTCGATCTTGTCGTTCAGGAAAGCGCGCTCAGTGAATTCCCCGGGCTGCGCCACGCGCAGGCCGATGGCGGCACCGGCTTCGATGCAACGCGCCAGCAGCAGCTGCAACACCACCGGTCCGCCATGAGCCTGCAGCTCCAGCACGTCTTCGCCGGTATAGGAATACGGCGCCGGAAAGTGGATCGCCAGGCCCTGGTCGATGCTGCTACCGTCGCCGGCGCGAAAGGGCAGGTAAGTCGCTTCCCGCGGCTTGAGCTGGCGGCCGCAAACGGCGTCGATCACTGGCGCGATCGATGCGCCCGACACCCGCACGATGCCGACCGCGCCCCGCCCGGGAGCGGTTGCGATGGCGGCAATGGGTTGGGTGTGGCGGGCCAGCATCTGCCCGCTGTTCTACCTGAACTTCGGCAGGTTGAACTGCGGCGGCACACCCATGCGCGTGTTGATCATCCATTGCTGGGCGATCGACAATACGTTGTTGGTGATCCAGTACAACACCAGGCCGGACGGGAAGAAGAAGAACATCACGCTGAAGGCCAGCGGCATGATCCACATCATCTTGGCCTGCAGCGGATCCGGCGGCTGCGGGTTGAGCGCCGTCTGCAGCATGGTGGTCAGCGTCATCACCACCGGCAGGATGAAATACGGGTCCGGCGCCGCCAGGTCTCGGATCCAGCCCACCCAGGGCGCGCCGCGCATCTCGACGCTGGACAGCAGCA
>JAJAZH010000389.1 GCA_026785815.1 Ramlibacter sp.
CCCCAAGGCGACTGAGCCCCCTCGGGGGCAGCGCAGCGGCTCCAGCCGCAAGCGTGGGGCCACACCAGTCGCCGCCGGGCCGCCCCAAGGCGACTGAGCCCCCTCGGAGGGCAGCGCAGCGGCTCCAGCCGCAAGCGTGGGGGCCACATAACCTCGACGGCTATCATCGGCGCATGAGCTTCTTCGCAATCCTGTTTGCGTTGCTGATCGAGCAGGTCCGGCCGCGGGCGCGGGCCCATCCGATCCATTCGGGGCTGCGCAGCTGGGCCCGCTGGGTGGCCCGAAACTTCGACGCCGGCAAGTCGCACCATGGCTGGATCGCATGGGGCCTGGCTGTCGTCGGGCCTGCCATTGCCGCGCTCGCCATCCATGTGGTGCTCATTCTTTATGTCGGGTGGGTGTTCGCAATGCTGTGGAGCGTGGCCGTGCTGTACATCACGCTCGGATTTCGCCAGTTCAGCCACCACTTCACCAACATCCGCGATGCCCTCGACGCCGGTGACGAGGGGCTGGCGCGCGAGCTGCTGGCCCAGTGGCAGCAGGTCGATGCCAGCGAGCTGCCGCGCAGCGAGATCGTCCGCCATGTGATCGAGTACTCGGTGCTGGCTGCCCACCGCCATGTGTTCGGCGTGCTGGGCTGGTTCTCGGTTCTGGCGGCGTTCGGCTTCGGCCCGGCCGGCGCGGTGCTGTACCGGATGAGCGAATTCGCCTGCCGGCACTGGAATCATGCCGACCGGATTTCGGATCACCCGATCAGCCCGGCGCTGCTCTCGGTGGCTTCCCGGTCCTGGGCCTTCATCGACTGGTTGCCGTCGCGCGTGACCGCGCTCGGTTTCGCGGTGGTCGGCAGTTTCGAGGAGGCGATCGATTGCTGGCGCAACTACGCCCAGCGCTTTCCGAACGACAACGACGGCGTGATCCTGGCGGCCACCTCGGGCGCGGTGAACGTGCGCCTGGGTGGCGAGGCGCTGAAGACCGCCGTTTTTGCCCCGGGGCAGACCGGCGGTTTCGGCGCAGCCGGTTTGCAGCCGGACGCGACCCTTGACAGCAGTGTGAGCACACCGGGCCGAGAGGCAGAAGTCGGGCACCTGCGCAGCGTGGTCGGCCTGGTCTGGCGCTCGGTCGTGCTCTGGATGGTGCTGCTCGCGCTGCTCACGCTCGCGCGCCTGCTCGGGTAAAGGATTGCTGTCATCCCGGACTCGATCCGGGATCCATGCACTGCCCGGACTTGGTCCGGGATCCACGCCTCAATACCGCTGCGGCTGCGACAGCTCGGCGAACAGCTCGCCATAGATCTGGTAGCGCCGCTTGCCGACCGGATGCGGACTGTCCGGCGACTCGATCGCCGCGATCACTGCGCAACCCGGTTCGTGCAGGTGGGTGCAGTTGTAGAACTTGCAGTGGCCGATGTGGGGCTTCAGGTCGGGCATGCAGCCGGCGAGCCGGGTCGGCTCGATGTGGTTGAGGCCGAACTCCTGAAAGCCCGGAGAATCGATCAGCGCCGTGGTTCGCCCGGCATCCACCCAGTACAAGGTGGTGCTGGTGGTGGTGTGCTTGCCCGAATTGAGCGCTTGCGAAATCTCGCCCGTCACCACCAGCGCGCCCGGTACCAGCAGGTTGATCAACGTGCTTTTCCCGGCGCCCGACGGTCCCAGCACCAGCGTTGTCTTGCCCTGCAGGTGCCCCAGCAGCTGCGCGCTGTCGGTCGGGCTCGACAACCGCAGCGACAGCGGCAGCACCCCGTAGCCCATGCTTCGGTAAGGAAGCAGCCGGGCCCAGGCCTTGGCAAAGGGCTCGACCAGGTCGCTCTTGTTCAGCGCGACCAGTGGCTTGATCTGCTCGGCCTCGGTTGCGATCAGCGCGCGTGCCAACTGGCTTTCGGAGAACTCGGGGTCGGCGGCGACCAGGATCAGCACCTGGTCGAGATTGGCGGCAAAAGACTTGGTGCGGACCTCGTCGCGCCGGTAGAACAGGTTGCGCCGCTCGAGCACCTTCTCGATCGTGCCTTCGTCGTGCGTGCCCTGCCACAACACCTGGTCGCCGACGACTGCCTTGCTCTTCTTGCCGCGCGGATGGCAGGTCAGGCGCTTGCCGTCGGGAGTCTCCACCAGGAAGTGGCGGCCGTAGCTGGCAACCACCAGGCCCGGCAGCAGGTCGGCGCGCTCAGCCAATCGGGCTCCCGCTCATGCCAGCAGCGCGTCGATCTGCGCCGCGCAATCGAAGTCGGTCTCGGACAGGCCCTTCACGTCGTGCGTGTTGAAGCGCACGACGCAGCGGTTGTAATGCACCGACAGGTCGGGATGATGGTCCTGCGTATGCGCGATGAAGGCGACCGCATTCACGAAGGCGATCGTTTCGTGGTAATTGCCGAAGCTGAAAGTCTTTTCGATCGCGACCTGCTCGCCGTCGCCGGTCAGGCGCCAGCCGGACAGCGCCGTCAATCGCGACACCACCTCGGTCGGCTTCAAGGCCCGCCGCGGCAGCAGCGACCAATCCTTCTTTTTCATCATCGTCACGGTGCGGCGCCTGCCATCGTCATGCGGGCCAGCCGCTCCGACGCCGGCGGGTGCGAATAGTAGAAACGCACGAACAGCGGATCCGGCGTCAGCGTCGACGCGTTATCTTCATACAGCTTGAGCAGAGCAGTGCTGAGATCCTGGCCGTTGGTCTGCTGCACTGCGTAGGCATCGGCCTCGAACTCATGGCGCCGCGACAGCTGCGCGAACAGCGGCGAGATGAAGAACGAGAACACCGGCACCGCCATCAGGAACAGCAGCAGCGCGAGCGCATCGTTGGGGCCGCTCAGGTTCGGCCGCACGCCCAGGCCGGTGTAGAACCACACATGGGTCGAAAGCCATCCCAGCAGCGCGAAGCCCAGCAGGCTGAGGGCAAACATTCCGCCGATGCGCTTGATGATGTGCTTGTGCTTGAAGTGGCCCAGTTCATGGGCCAGCACCGCGTCGACCTCGCCATGCGAAAGCTTGGCCAGCAGGGTGTCGTAGAACACCACGCGCTTGGCCGCGCCGAAGCCGGTGAAATACGCGTTGGCGTGGGCGCTGCGCTTGCTGCCGTCCATCACGAACAGGCCCTTGGCCGCGAAGCCGCAACGCTGCATCAGCGCGGTGACACGGGCCTTCAGCGCAACGTCATCGAGCGGCTTGAACTTGTTGAACAGCGGCGCGATGAAGGTGGGGTAGACAATCAGCAGCAGCAGGTTGAAACCCATCCACACGGTCCAGGCCCACAGCCACCAGAGACTGCCGGCAGCGCCCATCAGCCAGAGGATCAGCGCAGTGATCGGCAGGCCGATCACTGTCCCCACCAGGGTCGATTTCGCGAGATCCAGCAGCCACAGCTTCAGGGTCATCTTGTTGAACCCGAAGCGCTGCTCGATCACGAAGGTCTGGTACAGGGTGAAGGGAAGATCGAACAGGCCGCCGATCAGGGCGAAGCAGGCCAGCAAAGCCAGTTGCTGCGTCATGCCGTCGCCCAGCCAGGCGACCAGTGCCCGGTTCAGCGTGTCGAGGCCGCCCAGCAGCGTCCAGCCCAGCAGGATCGCCGTGCCGAAGGCCAGTTCGAGCAGGCCGAAGCGCGCTTTTGCAACTGTGTAATCGGCTGCTTTCTGGTGGGCCGAAAGTGCGACAGTGCGGTCAAACGGCGCCGGGACGGCGTTGCGATGGCTGGCGACGAAACGGATCTGCCGCGACGCCAGCCAGAATTTGACGACCAGGCCGGCGAGCAACGCCGCGGCAAAGGCCAGTGTCAGGCTTTCAGAAGGATTCATCCGTCAATTTTAGCGGTCACAATCCAGCCGATGGCAGAAGCCCCCACGACCACGCCCGCCGAATTGGGCAAGAGCGACCAGAACCTGATCTGGCTCGACTGCGAAATGACCGGCCTGGACCCGGAAATCGACTTCCTGATCGAAATTGCGGTGATCGTCACCGGACCGACGCTGGAGCCGCGGATCGAAGGCCCGGTGCTGGTGATCCACCAGAGCGACGAACAGCTTGACCAGATGGACGCGTGGAACAAGGGGACCCATGGCCGCAGCGGCCTGATCGACAAGGTCAAGGCGTCCACGATGACCGAGGCGCAAGCCGAACAGGCGATCCTGGATTTCGTGGCGAAGTTCGCGCCCAGGAATTCGACGCCGATGTGCGGCAACAGCATCAGCCAGGACCGGCGCTTTCTGGTGAAGTACATGCCCCGGCTGGAAACCTTCTTTCACTACCGCAACCTGGACGTCAGCACGCTCAAGGAGCTGGCCAAGCGCTGGCGGCCCGATGTCTACAACACCTTCAAGAAGCAGCAGAAGCACACGGCGCTGGCCGATGTGCACGAGTCGATCGACGAGCTGGCGCATTACCGCCAAACCTTCCTGCGCCTCGAGAGTTCCTCCACAGAGAGTCCCTTGCCCCTTGCGGGAAAACCCTGAACGTGCGATAATCGCGGGCTTGGCTGCTGGAACATCTACCGGTAGCCTTCGTGCATCCTCCTTCACTCACAGGCTCATCGATAGAGCCAGCAGCACCGGCCCCGTTGCCGGTCTGACAGTCGTTTGTTGGTTGATGTTTTTTAACCATTGACGACGGCGAGACCGCCTGGGCAGCGCCGCGTGTTAGAACCAATAAATGACAGACACTTTTTCAGTGCAGGGC
>JAJAZH010000390.1 GCA_026785815.1 Ramlibacter sp.
CCTATTGCAGGCAGACCAGCTCCGTGAACGTGCTGGACTGGCGCACCGCTTTCGGATTCGAGGTCGCCGCGGCCGACCTCGTCGCGCTGCAGATCCCGGTGCTGCTGGTTCGCGGCGCGCTCGCCAATCCCGCGATGGTGCAGATGACGGACGTGATGGCGGCGCACTTGCCGGACGTGCGCCCGGTGGTCGTCGAGGACGCCGGCCATTTCCTGATCACCAGTCACGCGGCCCAATGCGCCGCGCTGCAGGACTGGTTCCTGCCATGAGGGCGGCGCCGATCGTCTCGGTCTCGCTGGGCGTGGACACCGCCTTTTTGTTCGGCGGGCAGCCGCGGGCCGACCAGGTCGCCCGCGTCCTTCTGCAGTTCAGCGCTCGTCGTCCAGGCGGTGGTTGATGTACAGGGCCACCAGGGTCGCGACCACGCCGGACAGCAGGTAGACGCTGACGGCGGCCAGGCCGAAGCGGGCCGACAGGCCCAGCACCACCAGCGGCGCGAACGCTGCGCCGATCAGCCAGGCCAGGTCGGAGGTGAGCGCGGCGCCGGTATAGCGGAAGCGCGGCTCGAAGTTGGAAGTCACCGCGCCGGCGGCCTGGCCGTAGGACAGCCCCAGTAGCACGAAGCCGGTCAGGATGAAGACGTCCTGGGCCAGAGCGCCGCCCTTGAGCAGCAGCGGCGCGCACAGGGCGAACACGCCGATCAGCACGGCCAGGGTGCCCAGCGTGCGGCGGCGGCCGATCTTGTCGGCGATCAGGCCCGAGGCCACGATGCTCGGGATCGCGACAAAGGCGCCGACGATCTGGATCATCAGCACGTCGTCGACCGGCTGCTCCGACTGCAGCGTGATCCACGACAGCGGAAACACCGTGATCAGGTGGAACAGCGCGTAGCTGGCCAGCGCCGCGAAGGCGCCGATCAGCAGGTTGCCGCCGCGGGCCTTGAGCAGTTCGCCCACGTGGGCCGGGTGCAGGCCCCGCACCTCCATCTGGTGCTCGTATTCCTCGGTCAGCACGATCCGCAGCCGCGAGAACAGCGCCACCACGTTGATCGCGAACGCCACGTAGAACGGATAACGCCAGCCCCAGCTCAGGAAGTCGGACTCGCTCAGGCTGGAATGCAGGTACAGGAACAGGCCGGCGGCGACGATGAAGCCGATCGGCGCGCCGATCTGCGGCACCATGGCGTACCAGCCGCGCCGGCGCTCGGGCGCGTTCAGCGCCAGCAGCGACGGCAGGCCGTCCCAGGAGCCGCCCAGCGCGATGCCCTGGGCGAAGCGGAAGGCCGACAACAGCGCGATCGCCGCGACGCCCAACGTGGCGTATCCGGGCAGGAAGGCGATGCCGGCCGTGGACACCCCGAGCAGGAACAGCGCGGCCCCGAGCTTGACCCCGCGGCCCCAGCGGCGCTGGATCTCCATGAACACGACCGTGCCCAGCGGCCGGGCGATGAAGGCGAACGAGAACACCAGGAACGACGCCAGCGCCGCCTCCAGCTTCGGCAGGAACGGGAAAAACACCGCCGGGAACACCAGCACCGAGGCGATGGAATAAACGAAGAAGTCGAAGTACTCCGAGGCACGGCCGATGATCACGCCGACGGCGACCTCGCTTGGACGAATGGCGGAGCGGTCGGCCGCGGTGAGGACGGCGGGCTGCTTCGGTTTGGGCTCGCCCATGTTGGGCGTCATGACGGACATTGTTTCCTGCTCCAGCTTGAGACATCCGGGCTTGCGGATGAAGGCAGTGTGCCAGCGTCGTGGCACCGGGGACATAGGACAAAACGTCCAATGTCCAAGTGACACCGTTGTGCGTAGATTCCATCCATCCGATGAATCCGACTCTCACTGTGTCCTCTCAACGCCTCCGCGCCCTGCTCCTCGCCCCGGCCCTCGCCCTGCTTTCGGGCTGCGGGACCGTGTTGATGGCCCCCTCCGGCGACGTTGCGCTGCAGCAGCGCAACCTGATCCTGATCGCCACCTTCCTGATGCTGCTGATCATCGTGCCGGTGATCGTGCTGACGCTGCTGTTCGCCTGGCGCTACCGCAAGGCGGCCGCACGCGACGACTACGACCCCGAGTGGCACCACTCGACCCAGCTCGAGCTGGTGATCTGGGCGGCGCCGCTCTTGATCATCATCGTGCTGGGCGCGGTGACGTGGATCAGCACCCACAAGCTCGACCCCTACCGGCCGCTCGACCGGATCGACGCCACCCGGCCGGTGCCGGCCGACGTGAAACCGCTGGTGATCAACGTGGTGGCCCTGGACTGGAAGTGGCTGTTCATCTACCCCGAGCAGGGCATCGCCCTGGTCAACGAGGTGGCGGCGCCGGTGGACCAGCCGATCGAGTTCCGGATCACGGCCTCCACCGTGATGAACTCGTTCTTCATCCCGGCCCTGGCCGGCCAGATCTACGCCATGCCCAGCATGCAGACCAAGCTGAACGCGGTGATCAACAAGCCGGGCAGCTACGAGGGCATGTCGGCCAACTACAGTGGCGCCGGCTTCTCGGGCATGCGCTTCACCTTCAAGGGCCTGGCCCCGGCGGACTTCGACAGCTGGGTCGGCCAGACCCGCGCCAGCGCCACCCGGCTCGACGGCCCCGCCTACCTGAAGCTGGAGCAGCCCAGCGAGCGTGACCCGGTCCAGCGTTTTGGCGCCGTGGATCCCAAGCTGTTTGATGCGGTTCTCAATCGTTGCGTCGCGGACCAGTCGCAGTGCATGAAGAAGATGCACGAAATGATGGCCGGCCACAAATAAGGCACCACTAGCAGTCACCATGCAAAACTATTACCCAGCCGAGCATTTCCTCTTCGGTCGCCTGACCTGGAATGCGATTCCGCTACACGACCCGGTCCTGCTGGCGACCTTCGTCATGATCGGCCTGGGCGGCTTCGCAGTGCTGGGCGGCGTCACCTACTTCAGGAAGTGGGGCTACCTGTGGAACGAGTGGTTCACCAGCATCGACCACAAGAAGATCGGCATCATGTATGTGATCCTGGGCCTGGTGATGCTGATGCGCGGCTTCGCCGACGCCCTGATGATGCGGCTGCAGCAGGCGATCTCGTTCGGCGACTCGGCCGGCTTCCTGCCGCCGCACCACTACGACCAGATCTTCACCGCCCACGGCGTGATCATGATCTTCTTCGTCGCCATGCCGCTGGTCACCGGCCTGATGAACTACGTGGTGCCGCTGCAGATCGGCGCGCGTGACGTCGCCTTCCCGTTCCTGAACAACTTCAGCTTCTGGATGACCATGAGCGGCGCCACGCTGGTGATGGCCTCGCTGTTCGTGGGCGAGTTCGCCCGCACCGGCTGGCTGGCCTATCCGCCGCTGTCGGGCATCCTGCAGAGTCCGGACGTCGGGGTCGACTACTACATCTGGTCGCTGCAGCTGGCCGGGGTCGGCACACTGCTCTCGGGCGTCAACCTGCTGGCCACCATCGTGAAGATGCGCGCGCCCGGCATGACCCTGATGAAGATGCCGATCTTCACCTGGACCGCCCTGTGCACCAACGTGCTGATCGTCGCCGCCTTCCCGGTGCTGACCGCGGTGCTGGGCATGCTGTCCCTGGACCGTTACGTCGGCACCAACTTCTTCACCAACGACCTCGGCGGCAACGCCATGATGTACGTGAACCTGATCTGGATCTGGGGCCATCCCGAGGTCTACATCCTGATCCTGCCGCTGTTCGGCGTGTTCTCCGAGGTGGTCGCCACGTTCAGCCGCAAGCGCCTGTTCGGCTACAGCTCGATGGTCTACGCCACGGTGGCAATCACCGTGCTGTCGTACCTGGTCTGGCTGCACCACTTCTTCACCATGGGCTCGGGCGCCAGCGTCAACTCGTTCTTCGGCATCACCACCATGATCATCTCGATCCCGACCGGGGCCAAGATCTTCAACTGGCTGTTCACCATGTACCGCGGCCGGATCACCTTCGAGCTGCCGATGATGTGGGCGATCGGCTTCATGGTCACCTTCGTGATCGGCGGCATGACCGGCGTGCTGCTGGCGGTGCCGCCGGCCGACTTCGTGCTGCACAACAGCCTGTTCCTGATCGCCCACTTCCACAACGTGATCATCGGCGGCGTGTTGTTCGGCCTGTTCGCCGGCATCAACTACTGGTTCCCGAAGGCCTTCGGCTACAAGCTGGACGTGTTCTGGGGCAAGTGCTCGTTCTGGTTCTGGATCGTCGGCTTCTACCTGGCTTTCATGCCGCTGTACGTGCTGGGCTTCATGGGCGTGACCCGCCGCATGAACCACTTCGAGGACCCGTCGCTGCAGATCTGGTTCCAGATCGCCGCCCTGGGCGCCGTTCTGATTGCCGTCGGCATCGGCTGCATGGTCGTCCAGTTCGTCGTCAGTTACCTGCGCCGCGACCAGCTGCGCGACACCACCGGCGACATCTGGGACGGCCGGACGCTGGAGTGGTCGACCTCGTCGCCGCCGCCGGCCTACAACTTCGCCTTCACGCCAGTGGTGCACGACCACGACGCGTGGTGGGACATGAAGCAGCGCGGCTACGTTCGGCCGACCACGGGCTTCATCCCGATCCACATGCCGCGCAACACCGGCGCCGGCGTCGTTATCGCGGGCATCGCCACCGTGTTCGGTTTTGCCCTGATCTGGCACATGTGGCTGGTGGCCGTCGTAGCCTTAGTCGGCATCATCGGCGCCGCCATCGTTCATACCTTCAACTACCAGCGCGATTTCCATATCCCGGCGGACGATGTGCGCCGCACCGAAGACATCCGCACCGGGATGCTGCCCAGCCATGCTTGAGAACACCCTGACCCCGATGGGCTCCGGTCCCGCCGGCGCCACCCTGGACCGCCTGAAGTTCTACGAGCCGAAGGAGTACCACCCGCCCAACGGCACCCTGCTCGGGTTCTGGCTCTACCTGATGAGCGACCTGCTGGTGTTCGCCTGCCTGTTCGCCACCTATGCCGTGGTGGGCCGCAACTATGCCGGCGGGCCGACCGGCGCCGAGCTGTTCGATCTCCCGCTGGTGGCGGTGAACACCTCGATGCTGCTGCTGTCGTCGATCACCTATGGCTTCGCGATGCTGGAGATGCAGAAGAAGCGCCAAGTCGCGGTGCTGGCCTGGCTGGCCGTCACCGGCCTGTTCGGCGCGGCCTTCATCGCTCTGGAACTGTTCGAGTTCGTGCATCTGATCCGCGAGGCCGCCGGCCCGCAGCGCAGCGCCTTCCTGTCGGCGTTCTTCACCCTGGACGGAACCCACGGCATGCACGTCACCTACGGCCTGGTGTGGATGGTGACGATGATGGTGCAGGTTTCGCGCCACGGGCTGCACGCGGCCAACCGGCGCCGGCTGCTGTGCCTGTCGATGTTCTGGCACTTCCTGGACGTGGTCTGGATCGGCGTCTTCACCTTTGTCTAC
>JAJAZH010000391.1 GCA_026785815.1 Ramlibacter sp.
GTAAGGTGCTGTGAGACTTAACAAGTCAATCGACACGGACGCCCAAGGTCGTCCGCGTGCTGCGCGCGCACCTTTCCTCGGCCGCCGGTCATTTCTACGTTAGCCCTCATCATCCATGCCGTTCGTTGTTCGTCGCGCTGCTGAATCCGACGCTCCCGCGCTCATAGAGTTCCGTCGCATGCTATTTGCCGAAACTGCGAACATGCTTTGGGAGCCGGATGAGTTCGTTCAAACAGCCGATGACGAGAGCAAGCGCATCGCACGGCTCAACGCTCGTAGTAACAGCATGGTGCTTCTGGCGGAGGAAGACGCCCGCCTGGTCGGCGTACTGACGGCCGTCGGTGGGGAAGTCCGTCGCCTTCGAAACTCGGCTAACTTGGCCCTCGGAGTTGCAAAGTCACACTGGGGGCATGGAGTGGCCACGCAGATGCTTCAACACGCCTTGGAGTGGTCGCGCGCATCTGGCCTTCGGCGTGTAGAACTTACCGTCCATACGTCAAACATTCGCGCAGTTGGCGTCTATCTTCGTTGCGGCTTCCAGGTCGAAGGCGTGCGCCGCTCTTCTCTTTTCGTCAACGGTATGTACATTGACGAGTACATCATGTCCGTGCTCAATGAGCTCTAACAGGTCCGTCAACACGGATGCCCGCGGGCGTTTCGCAGCTGCGCCGCGCCTTTCCTCGTCGCCGGTTACGTCCAACGCTGAGACTGTGCCAGAACCCTCCAGCATGCGCTGAGGCATTGCGGTTCTGGCATTGAGCTTGCGTGTGCTGCACATGCCCCGCTACAAACCCGTCCATCGCGACCCGCTGCTACTGCCGGTGGTGCTCGCCGAACAAGTGCAGCCTGGAACATTCGAGTTCGCCCTGGACCACCTGGTTGACCACGAGCTCGACCTGTCGGCGCTCGATGCGCGCTATTGCAACGACGAGACCGGCGCCAGCGCGTCGGACAACGACAGCGCCAACAAGGCCACCAGCAAGGGCGTGATCCAGGGCTACGCAGCGCAGGCCGCAGTCGATATGCCAGCCACCAGGTGATCATGGCCGCGGACGTGACCGGCTCGGGGTCGGAGCAATCGATGCTGCTGCCGATGATCGGGCAGACCGATGGCGTACGCGCCGCGGACACCGTCATCACCGCCGATGCGGGCTACCACAGCCATGAAAATGTACAGGCGCTGCAGCAGGCGGGCATTGCCGCGATGGTGGCCGATGGTCAGATGAGAAAGCGCGACTAGCGCCTGGCCGGCCAGGAGCGGCACAGGATCAAGCCTGACCCCGTGCATGGCAAGACGAGCACCCGAGCGCAGCCGGTGCGCCTGTTTCGGCCGGGCGATTTCATCGTCGACGAGCAGACCAACAGCTGCATCTGTCCGGCCGGCCGCAAGCTGTACAGCAGCGGCAGTTGTTGCAAGATCAACGGACGGGTTGCGAACAAATTCAAGGGTACGAAGGCTGGCTGCGGCTCGTGCGAGCTGCGCGCGCAATGCCTGCGGCACCCGGAGCGCACCGAAGTGCGGCAGGTGGCGATGTTCGGCGTGGGGCAGCCCAGCGCGCACGCGGCCACGGAGCTGATGAAGCGTGCGATCGACTCCGCAGGGGGGGGCGGCGCATCTATAGCCGACGGATCGCCACCGTGGAGCCCGTGTTCGCCAATCTGCGCCACAACAAACGGCTGGACCGGTTCACGCTGCGAGGCAAGGAAAAGGTCGGCACGCAGTGGCGGCTCTACTGCATGGTCCACAACATCGAGAAGCTGGCGCGCAACGGATACCGCGACGAGCGCAGTTAAAGGCGCAATGTCAGGGATCTCACAGCCACGCGAGCGCGATTCAAGCTGGCAGAATGGCCCGGAGCGCGAATTCAAGGCGCAAGGCAGGAGAAACGGCATGGCAATCACTGCGTACCCAACACGCGAAAAGCCGCAGTGTCGAAATCGGCTTTCTGCACAGCCTCGTTAGGCCGCAGAGCCACCCTCATGTCCCTGGAACTCCGCAAAGCCCGTCCCGACGACTTCTCTGCACTGCAACAGATGCTGGAACTGTACCAATACGACCTATCCGACATCTGGCACCAAGACACGGATGCTGAAGCGAAGTATGGCTTCAACCTCGAACGCCACAGGCAAGGTGAGCGTTTTCATGCGCATGTCGCACTTGAGGGTTCTCAGTACGTCGGATTCGCTCTCGTAGCACCCGCCATAGTTACTCGGAAGGACGGCTCATGGATGGAGCAGTTCTTCATCCTCAAAAAGTACCGCCGCTCCGGGGTCGGTCGCGCCCTGGCGCTGCATGTCTTTTCCAGTCACCCAGGCCCTTGGGAAGTAGGGCAAATGCCAGCCAACCTCGCGGCACGGGCGTTCTGGCGCAAAGTCATTGCCGCGGCAACCGCAGGGTCCTTCGTCGAGGTTCAGATCACTCAAGGCTGGTGGCAAGGCGTGGTGCAGCAGTTCCATATCCCAGCTGCGGCCTAGCCCCTCGGCCGAGGCGAGGCCCAACAGCCGGCCGCGCTACGGTGCATGAAATTGTCACTTCCGCGCGACCGTCTGTTGGTCCCGTCTCACCTCGAACGGTTAGACCCCAGCCCATGCCAACTGCCGCTCCGTCGATCGTCCGCCTCTTCAACTTCATCGGAGGCTCAACTGGGCCATGGCGTGTCGATCGCGTCGATGTCGCAGTGTGGGGCATCGGGCTTGCCGCGGGCGTGGTCGGCTTGTGCCTCGGCGTCGGCGCGTGGTGGTCGACCTTCGCCAGCCAGTGGCCGGTGGTCCGCTCGTTCATCGACGGCGACCGGGTTCGCGATCGGTTGGCTGAAATCGAGCGCCAGCGGAGCCGACCGCGCTGGACGGCGCCCGGCTGTTGACGTACCCTGCCTCCGGTTTAACGACAACGAGAGGAGAGAGAAATGAAAATCGAACTTTGGTATCTGGTCTGGGTGACTGTCTTCACCGGCTTGCTGTGGGTGCCTTACATCCTGGATCGGGTGCTAGTGCGGGGCCTGATGGACGCGGTGGGCTATCCCGACAATCCCAAGCCGCAGAGCCTCTGGGCCCAGCGCCTGATGAAGGCGCATGCCAACGCGGTGGAGAACCTGGTGGTGTTCGCGGCGCTGGTGCTGGCGGCGCACGCGCTGGGCGTGAGCAACAACGCGATTGCGACGGCCGCGATGGTCTATTTCTGGGCGCGGGTGGTGCATGCGGTGGTCTACACCTTCGGCATCCCGTGGCTGCGGACCCTCTCGTTCACTGTCGGCTGGGTTTGCCAGGCCGTGATCGCCTGGCAGCTGCTCATGCGCTAGTCTGCGCGGATGCAGTTGTCCCGGTCCGATTCGGAACGTTTTCTCGCCGAGTTCCACGACGCCAATCCCGGCGCCACCTCACGCGCCTTTGCGAACTTGCCGGCCTCGATGGCGGGCACTGCCTTCGCTTCGTCTTACGAGTGCCTCGCCAGCGTGGTGCCGGCCGGCGCGCGCACGGTGCTGGACCTGGCCTGCGGCGACGGCTTCCTGCTGGCGCTGCTGGCCGCCCGCCGGCAAGCCGGGCTGTCGCTGGTCGGGGTCGACCTCAGCACAGGCGAACTCGCAGCCGCACGGCGCCGGCTTGGCCCGGCGGCGCTATTGCACCAGGGCCTGGCGCGAGAGTTGCCGTTGGGCGACCTCGCGGCCGATGTCGTCCTGTGCCACATGGCTTTGATGCTGATGGACGACGTGCCGCAAGTGCTGGCCGAGGTGCGGCGTGTTCTCACGCCGGGCGGGGTTTTTTCGGCGGTGATCGGCGGCGGCAGCGCGTCGCCCGCGCACCAGGTTTTCGTCTCCCTGCTGCGCGAGTACCGCAAGCTGCCGCAGTTCGAGTCGCTGCGCCTCGGCGACCGCCGGCTGCAGTCGCCCGAAGGCATCGCCGACCTGTTCGCGGAGGACTTCGAGCCGCCGGCGATCGACGCGATCGTGCTGCAGTGGCGCTGCCGGCCGGCCGCGCTCTGGAGCTGGTTCGACAAGATGTACGACATGGCATGGCTTGACGTCGCGGACGCCACGCTGATCGAGCGGCGTTTCGCGCAAGCGGTCGAGCCGCTGTGCGACGCCGGCGGGCAACTGGAGCACAGCGTGATGCTGCGCCGCATCACGGCCCGCGCCCGGCCTGGTTGAAAATCGCAGTTACGGAGGGATTCGCCATGCAGATGAAAACGGTTGGCGCCCTGGCCCACAGTGCGGGCCATGTCTCCTGGGTGACGCTGGGTGACGAGATGCCCCGGCGCCCTCCAGCCCCACCCCAATAATCGGGTCATGGAAACCAAGTGGCTGGAAGACTTCGTGAGCCTGGCGGAGACCCGCAGCTTCAGCCGCTCGGCGCAGCTGCGGCACGTCACGCAGCCGGCGTTTTCGCGCCGGATCCAGGCGCTGGAAGCCTGGGCCGGCGCCGACCTGGTGGACCGCAGTTCGTATCCGACCCGGCTGACGCCAGCCGGCGAAACCCTGCATGGCCAGGCGCTCGAAATGCTGCAGGCGCTGCAGACCACCCGCGCCATGTTGCGCGGACATTCGGCGGCGGGCCAGGACGTGATCGAGTTCGCCGTGCCGCACACCCTGGCGTTCACTTTCTTCCCGGCCTGGGTCTCGAGCCTGCGCGAGCGCTTCCGGCCAATCAAGAGCCGGCTGATCGCGCTCAACGTGCACGACGCGGTGCTGCGGCTGGTGGAGGGCGGCTGCGACCTGCTGATCGCCTACCACCACCCGTCGCAGCCGCTGCAGCTCGACCCGGACCGCTACCAGATGGTGACGCTGGGCCACGAAGTGCTGTCGCCGTTTTCGCGGGCCGACGCCCAGGGCCAGGCGCTGTTCCGGATGCCTGGCACGGCCGCTCACCCATTGCCCTACCTGGGCTACGCGCCGGGAGCCTACCTGGGGCGGGTGACCGACCTGATCCTCAAGCAGGCCGGCATCGCCATCCACCTGGACCGGGTCTATGAAACCGACATGGCCGAGGGCCTGAAGGTGATGGCGCTGGAAGGCCACGGCATCGCCTTCCTGCCGTATAGCGCGGTGCGCAGGGAGCTTCGCAACAAGAAGCTGGTGAGCGCGGCGGCGCCTGGGTCCGGGATGGAAATCACGATGGAGGTGCGGGCCTATCGCGAACGGCCACCGGTCGGCAAGGAAGCACCCAAGGGCACGGCGCAGGCGCTGTGGACCTACCTGGCGGCGCAAGCGGAGCAAAATGAGCCATGACTTCCATCTTCCGGATCGAGCGCGACTTCCTGGGCGAAAAGCAGATCCCGGCGCACGCGTATTGGGGCGTGCACACGGCCCGCGCGGTCGAGAACTTCCCGATCTCGGGAACTCCGATTTCCGCGATGCCGCAGCTGATCGTCGCCTTCGGCCACGTCAAGAAGGCGGCGGCACGGACCAACGTCGACCTGCGTGTCCTGGACGTGAAGCGGCTGCACGCGATCCTGTGGGCCTGCGACCAGCTGATCGCGGGCCGCTTCCATGACCAGTTCGTGGTCGACGTGATCCAGGGCGGGGCCGGCACGTCGACCAACATGAACGCCAACGAGGTGATCGCCAACCTGGCGCTGGAGCGGCTCGGCTTCGAGAAGGGCCGCTACGACGTGCTGCACCCGAACGACCACGTCAACGCATCGCAGAGCACCAACGACGTGTATCCGACGGCGGTCCGGCTGGCGCTGTGGTCCGGCATCGACGGACTGCTGGTCTCGATGGCGAGCTTGCGGGTCGCTTTCGAGGCCAAGGCGCTGGAGTTCGAACGGGTGCTCAAGATCGGGCGCACGCAGCTGCAGGACGCGGTGCCGATGACGCTGGGCCAGGAGTTCTCGACCTATGCCGTGATGATCGAGGAAGACGAGGCGCGGTTGCGCGAAGCGCGCGCGCTGATCCAGGAGATCAACCTGGGCGCGACAGCAGTCGGCACGGGCATCAATGCGCCGCATGGCTATGCCGACATGGCCTGCCGCTACCTGGCGCAGGAAAGCGGGATCCCGGTGGTCAAGGCGAAGAACCTGGTCGAGGCGACCCAGGACACCGGCGCTTTCGTGCAGCTCTCGGGCGTGCTCAAGCGGGTGGCGACCAAGCTGTCCAAGACCTGCAACGACCTGCGCCTGCTTTCCAGCGGACCGCAGGCCGGTTTCGGCGACATCAAGCTGCCGCCGCGGCAGGCCGGCTCGTCGATCATGCCGGGCAAGGTCAACCCGGTGATCCCGGAAGTGATGAACCAGGTCGCCTTCGAGGTGATCGGCAACGACGTGACGGTGACCATGGCCTCCGAAGCGGGCCAGCTCCAGCTCAACGCCTTCGAGCCGATCATGGGCTGGAGCCTGTTCAAGAGCATCCAGCACCTGTCCAACGCCTGCATGACGCTGAAGTCCAATTGCGTCGAGGGCATCGAGGCCAACCACGAGTTGCTGGCGCGGCGGGTGCGCGAATCCGTGACCCTGGTCACCGCGCTCAACCCGATCATCGGCTACGAGAAGGCGGCGCTGATCGCCAAGACCGCGATCGCCACCGGGCTGCCGATCGACCAGGTGGCCGAGTCGCTGGGCATCCTGACCCGGGCCGAGGTCGAGGCCCTGCTGGTGCCGGAAAAGCTGACGCAGCCGCTGAAGCCCGAAACGTGAAGGGGGCTTGAGGGTAATCCCGACGGCCCGAGCCCCTAGAATTTCGTTATCTATCAATTCACCGGTTCCACACAGGAGTTCTTCATGAAAAAGCATCTGCTGGCGTTTGCCCTCGCGACTGCCGCCGCCACTGGCGCATTGGCCCAGGCCAACGACACCATCGCCAAGGTCAAGGCCTCGGGCCAGGTCACCATGGGCGTGCGCGACTCGTCGGGCGCACTGTCCTATACCCTCGGCGACGGCAAGTACGCCGGCTTCCACTACGAGGTCTGCCAGCGCATCGTCGCCAATCTCGAAAAAGCCGCCGGCCGCAAGCTGGAGATCAAGTACCTGCCGGTGACCTCGCAGAACCGCATTCCGCTGGTGCAGAACGGCACCGTCGACATCGAGTGCGGCTCCACCACCAACAACGCCACCCGCCAGAAGGACGTGGCCTTCGCGCTGACCACCTACGTGGAAGAAGTGCGGATCGCCACCAAGGCCAGCTCGGGCATCAGCTCGCTGGCCCAGCTCAATGGCAAGAACGTGGCCACCACCACCGGCACCACCTCGGTGCAGCTGCTGCGCAAGCATGAGCGCGCCAACGGCGTCGACTTCAAGGAAGTGTTCGGCAAGGACCATTCCGAGAGCTTCCTGCTGCTCGAGTCCGGCCGTGCCGACGCTTTCGTGATGGACGGCCAGATCCTGGCCGGCAACATCGCCACCTCCAAGAGCCCCGGCGACTACAAGATCGTCGGCGAGGTGATCAGCGTCGAGCCGATCGCGATCATGCTGCGCAAGGACGACCCGGCCTTCAAGAAGCTGACCGACGACACCATCCGCGACATGATGCGCAGCGGCGAGATGGCGAAGGTGTACGACAAGTGGTTCGTGCAGCCGATCCCGCCGAAGAACACCCGCGTCGGACTGCCGGTGAGCGAAGCGACCAAGGCGGTGTGGGCCAGCCCCAACGACAAGCCGGTCGAAGACTACCTGAAGAAGTAAGCGCACTCGCGCTGTCTCGCAGACCCCGTCCCGTGCTTGCCCGGGCGGGGTTTCTGCTTTAAGGTCGCGGGCACAAGCGCGGCCGGCGGCTGCGACAAGAACCGATTGACTGGCGGAGCAACGCTTTATGGCATGGGATTGGCAGGTTTTCTGCAAGACCACCACCGATGGCACGGTGATGGCGAGCTGCCTGGGAAAAGACGGCGACATCACCTACCTGGACTGGATGTTCCATGCCTGGGGCTGGACGCTCTCGGTGGCCGCCTGCGCCTGGGTGATCGCCATGCTGATCGGCGGCCTGGTCGGGACGCTGCGAACCCTGCCCAACAGTCCCTGGACGGTGCGCCTGGCCAATGCATGGGTCGAGCTGTTCCGCAACATCCCGATCCTGGTGCAGTTGTTCCTCTGGTACTTCGTCCTGCCGAAGGCTTTTCCTTCGATGCAGGCCATTCCGGGCTTCGTGCTGGTGGTCTTCGCGCTTGGCTTTTTCACGTCGGCCCGGATCGCCGAGCAAGTGCGCGCCGGCATCCAGGCGTTGTCGCGCGGCCAGCGTTATGCCGGCATGGCGGTCGGCTTCACCACCGCGCAGACCTACCGCTATGTGCTGCTGCCGATGGCGGTGCGCATCATCCTGCCGCCGCTGACCAGTGAATCGATGAACCTGCTGAAGAATTCGTCGGTCGCTTTCGCGGTGTCGATCGCGGAGCTGACGATGTTCGCGATGCAGGCACAGGAGGAGACTTCCAGGGGCATCGAGGTTTACCTGGCCGTCACGGCCCTGTACGCGGTCTCGGCATTCGCCGTGAACCGGGTGTTCGCCTTCATCGAGAAGAGAGTGCGGATCCCCGGCTTCATCGTGGCTGGCGGCACCGGCGCGGCGCACTGAGCCGGGGTCATGATGGGCGGCCTCGACCTCACCTTCATCAGCTGGGACGTGCTGGGCAAGTTCGTCCTGAACGGCTTCTACTTCAGCGTGATCCTCACCGTCGTCGCCACGCTGGGCGGCATCTTCTTCGGCACCGTGCTGGCGTTGATGCGCCTGTCGGGCATCAAGCTGCTGATGGTGCCGGCGACGTTCTATGTCAACGGCATGCGCTCGGTGCCGCTGGTGATGGTGATCCTGTGGTTCTACCTGCTGGTGCCGCTGCTGATCGGCCGTCCGATCGGCGCCGAGTGGTCGGCCGGCATCACCTTCATCGCCTTCGAGGCGGCGTACTTCAGCGAAATCATGCGGGCCGGCATCCAGTCGATCGCTCGCGGCCAGGTCCACGCCGGCCAGGCGCTGGGCATGAGCTACGGCCAGAACATGCGGCTGGTGGTGCTGCCGCAGGCGTTCCGCAACATGCTGCCGGTGCTGCTGACGCAGACCATCATCCTGTTCCAGGACACTTCGCTGGTCTACGCCATCGGCGCATACGACCTGCTCAAGGGCTTTGTCACCGCCGGCAAGATCTACGGCCGTCCCGAGGAGGCCTACCTGCTGGCCGCCGTCGTCTATTTCGCGATCTGCTTCGGCCTGTCCTGGCTGGTCAAGCGGCTGCAGAACAAGATCGCCATCATCCGTTAGGGAATCGCAACCATGTCCATGATCGAACTCAGGAACGTCTCCAAGTGGTATGGCCCGGTGCAGGTGCTGACCGACTGCAACGTCAACATCGACAAGGGCGACGTGGTGGTGGTCTGCGGGCCGTCGGGTTCTGGCAAGTCGACGCTGATCAAGACCGTGAATGCGCTCGAGCCGTTCCAGAAGGGCGAGATCTTCGTCGACGGCATCGGCCTGCACGACCCGAAGACCAACCTGCCAAAGCTGCGCAGCCGCGTCGGCATGGTGTTCCAGCACTTCGAGTTGTTCCCGCACCTGTCGGTCACCGAGAACCTGACGATCGCGCAGATCAAGGTGCTCGGCCGCACGCCCGACGAGGCCATGACCCGCGGCCTCAAGATGCTCGACCGGGTCGGCCTGATGGCGCACAAGGACAAGTTCCCGGGCCAGCTGTCTGGCGGCCAGCAGCAGCGCGTGGCGATCGCGCGGGCGCTGTCGATGGACCCGATCGTGATGCTGTTCGACGAACCCACTTCCGCGCTCGACCCGGAGATGGTCGGCGAGGTGCTCGACGTCATGGTGAAGCTGGCCAAGGAAGGCATGACGATGATGGTCGTGACCCACGAGATGGGCTTCGCCCGCAAGGTCGCCAGCCGCGTGATCTTCATCGACGTCGGCGGCCGCATTCTGGAGGATTGCTCCAAGGACGAGTTCTTCGCCCATCCCGAGAACCGTCAGGAACGCACCAAGGATTTCCTCAACAAGATCCTGCAGCACTGACAGAGGCTGGCAGCCGGGCCGTCCGCTGTTGTCCCGGCGTTTGCTGTCATCCCCGCATTGCTCTGTCATCCCGGCCTTGAGCTGTCATCCCGGCCTTGAGCCGGGATCCATGCTTCGAACGCCGAAGGCGTGGATTGCGGGTCGAGCCCGCAATGACAACTGCATAGGCAAGGCCCTTGCGCCCGCGGTGCCAGCGCCCCATCTGTCATCCCGGCCTTGAGCCGGGATCCATGGCGACGCGTCTTGTGATCTGTCCCTGACGCGTGGATGCCGGGTCGAGCCCGGGATGACTGCCTGGGACTGAGGCTTGGCAGGAAGCCGGGGCAGGCCCCCGCATTTGGGACAATCAGCCCATGACAGAGAAAATCACGATCATCCGCCCGGACGACTGGCACCTCCACGTGCGCGACGGGGCCGCGCTGCGGACGGTGGTGCCGCACACGGCGGCGCAGTTCGGCCGCGCGATCATCATGCCCAACCTGCGGCCACCGGTGACGACCACGGCCCAGGCGCTGGCGTACCGGGAGCGGATCCTGGCGGCCGTGCCGGCGGGCATCCGCTTCGAGCCGCTGATGACGCTCTACCTCACCGACAAGCTGCCGCCCGACGAGATTCGGCGCGCGCGTGCGGCCGGCGTGGTCGGGGTGAAGCTGTATCCGGCCGGCGCCACCACCAACAGTGACGCCGGCGTCACCGACATGCGAAACACCTACGCGACGCTGGAGGCCATGCAGCGGGGTGGCATGGTGCTGCTGGTCCACGGCGAAGTGACTTCGCCCGACATCGACCTGTTCGACCGGGAAGCTGTGTTCATCGACACCCAGCTGATCCCGCTGCGGCGCGATTTCCCCGAGCTGAAGGTGGTGTTCGAGCACATCACCACCCGTGAAGCCGCGCAGTACGTGCACGGCGCCGATCGACATGTCGCTGCCACCATCACCGCCCATCACCTGCTGTACAACCGCAACGCGATTTTCACCGGCGGCATCCGCCCGCACTATTACTGCCTGCCGGTGCTCAAGCGCGAAGTGCACCGGCTGGCGCTGGTCGAGGCGGCGACCGGCGGCAGCTCGAAGTTTTTCCTCGGCACCGACAGCGCTCCGCATCCCGCGCACCTGAAAGAGCACGCGAGCGGCTGCGCCGGCTGCTACACCGCGCATGCGGCGCTCGAGCTCTATGCCGAAGCCTTCGAAGCCGCCGGGGCGCTCGACCGCCTCGAAGGCTTCGCCAGCTTTCATGGCCCGGCGTTCTACGGGTTGCCTCGCAACAGCGGTACGGTGACGCTCTTGCGCGACGCCTGGACCGCGCCGGAAAGCTATCCTTTCGGCGAGGCGCAGCTCAAGCCGTTGCGTGCCGGCGAGCCGCTGGCCTGGAGAATGGAATCATGAACGTCGCTTTTTTGCTCGATGCCGACAACCTGTCCTCGGCTTCCGATGTCGACCAGATCTTCAGCCACTTCCGCCGGCTGGGCATCACAGTCACCGTCCGGCGAGCCTATGGCGGCACTGAAAAACTGTCCGGCATCAAGGACGTGCTGCAGCAGCACGCCATGCGGTCGTTCGTCAACCAGGGCAAAGGCACGACCGATGCCGCGCTGATCATCGATGCGATGGACCTGCTGCACCACGACGCGCTGCCGGGGCTGGTGGCCATCGGCTCCAGCGATGCGGATTTCGCGCCGCTGGCCGTGCGCTTGCGCGAGGACGGAGTCCGGGTGCTCTGCTTCGCGCTGCGCGACAAGGCGGACACCGATGCGCTGGCGCTGGTCTACGACGAGGTGGTGTACCTCGACGGCGGCGCCCGCGCCGAGCGGCCGGAGCCGGCGCCGAGGCCGGCTCGCAAGACGCCTGTCGCCAAAAAAGCCGTGGCCCGCGCCCCGGCAGTCAAGGTCGCGCCGGCGCCGAAGGCCAGCGCCAGCAAGGTGTTCGCCACCGATGACGAGTTCGACGACATCATGGCCGCGGTTCCGGCGCTGCTGAGCGGCGAGCCGGTGCCGCTCAACGACGTCACCAAGCAGTTGCGGGACGCCAAGGTGCTCGGCCGGAGCGCGAAATCGACCACCTTGCTAGGTCGGTATGCCGGCGATTTCCGGCTGACGCCCGAGCGCAATCCGGCTTATGTTCAATGGATCAAGCGGGCGGGCCAGTAGCCCCGGCGTCGATCGACTGGAGCGCGCCGTGGTTCGCTCCCTGGCGTGAGCCCGGCGAGTGCATCGCCGAGCGTGTCGCTCAAGGCACGCCGCTGCACCAGGCGCTGAACGACAGCGGCCGCGCGCCGGTCCGCTTCGTCGAGCAAAGCATGCTGCCGGCCGGCGCGGCGTACGAGCACTACATCCGCGGCAGCGGCGATTGCCCGGTGCGGCCGGGGCTGCACGACTTCTTCAACGGCCTGTGCTGGATCGGACTGCCGTTGTCGAAGGCGCGGCTCAACCAGCTGCAGGCCGCGCAAATCGATCTCCAGGGCGTGGGCGCGGTGCGCGGGCCGGTGCGCGACGCGATCACACTCTTCGACGAAAGCGGCGCGTTGCTCGATGCACCGCAGGAACTCTGGGCGGCGTTGCTGGATCGGAACTGGCGGCGCCTGTTCGTCGAACTGCGGCCGATGTGGGCGCAGGCGAAAGTGCTGGTGGTCGGGCATGCCCTGCTGGAAAAGCTGGTCGCTCCACGCAAGGCGTTGACGGCGCATGTCTGGGCGTCGCCGGTGCGGCTTGACGCCCTGCAACAGGCGGATTCGGTGCTGGCATCCCAGCTTGCGCCTGATGCGCTTGATGCGCTTGTACGCAAGCCGTTCACGCCCTTGCCAGTGCTCGGCATTCCGGGCTGGTGCGCGGGCAACCAGCAGCTTTCCTTCTATGATGACGCCCAGGTCTTCCGTTCCCGCCGGTCCACCAACTGAAAACGACAAAGTCCCGGCGACCCGAAGCCTTGCCTTGATTTCCAGCGCCGGCCCCTCATCTGGTCGCCAGGGATACTTCACAACCCTTTCGGAGAGTCCATGAAACGTATTTTCCTGTTCGTCGCGACCAACCTGGCCGTGGTGGTGGTGCTTGGCATCGTCGCCAGCTTGCTGGGCGTCAACCGCTTCCTCACGCCCGCCGGGCTGAACCTGGGGATGCTGCTCGGCTACGCGCTGGTGATCGGTTTCGGCGGCGCGATCATCTCGCTGCTGATCTCCAAGCCGGTCGCCAAGTGGAGTGCCGGCGTCAAGCTGATCACCCAGCCGGGCAACGCCGACGAGGCCTGGATTCTGGAGACGGTGCGCAAGTTTGCCGACAAGGCCGGCATCGGCATGCCCGAAGTCGGCATCTTCGAGGGCGAGCCCAATGCTTTCGCCACTGGCGCTTTCAAGAACAGCGCGCTGGTGGCCTTGTCGACCGGTTTGCTGCAGGGCATGACGCGCGAGGAGATCGAAGCCGTCATCGGCCATGAGATGGCGCACATCGCCAACGGCGACATGGTCACGATGACGCTGATCCAGGGCGTGATGAATACCTTCGTGGTGTTCCTGTCGCGCGTCATCGGTTATGCGGTGGACGGGTTCCTGCGCCGCGGCAGCGGCAGCAACTCCGGGCCCGGCATCGGATACTGGGTGACCACGATCGTCCTGGACATCGTGCTGGGTTTCCTGGCCGCCATCATCGTGGCCTGGTTCAGCCGCCATCGCGAATTCAAGGCGGACGCCGGCTCGGCCCACCTGCTGGGCCGCAAGCAGCCGATGATCAACGCGCTGGCGCGGCTCGGTGGCATGGTGCCCGGCCAGTTGCCCAAGAGCATCCAGGCTTTCGGTATCACCGCCGGCGTCGGCAAGCTGTTCTCGACCCACCCGCCGATCGAAGAGCGCATCGCCGCGCTCCAGGCCGCCTAAGCCTGAGTCCCGGTGCCGGGCTCCCGCCGGGCCGGCCGGCGAATGCTCACCTTGTCATCCCGGCCCTTGAGCCGGGATCCACGCTTCGAAGACCGAACGCATGGATTGCGGGTCAAGCCCGCAATGACAACTGCATAGGCAGGCCCTTTGGCGCCCGCGGTGACAGCGCCCTGTCTGTCGTCCCGGCCGCCAATCCCGTCCTCCCGTCATCCCGTCATCCCGTCATCCCGGCCTCGAGCCGGGATCCACGCGTTGAAAACCGAAGTCATGGATTGCGGGTCAAGCCCGCAATGACAGCCACTCAGCTTGCCCGCGCGCCCGCGCGCCCCTGCGCCGTACGCCTGCGCGCCCGAGCGTCGAATGCGCCGTCAACGCAGGGTGTGTGCGACCTCGGCGGGGTCCATGCCGTACATCTCGGCGAACGCTTGCATGTCCAGGCCGCTGGCCTGGTAGGCGCGGGTCAATGCCTCGCGCCTGGCGGACCGTTCGGCCAGCCGCGCCACGGCGGCGTCCAGGATGGTGCTGGACATTTCGTCCTGCGTGCGCATCTGCGCGGCGTATTCCTGAGGGCTGATGCCAGAAGCCTCGATCGCGGCGACGAGTCGGTTCACGACATGCGGACGCAGGTCTTCCCTGGTGCGCGCCTGGCGCCGGCGGAACACTTCCAGGATGGCATGGTGCACATGTTCGGGCGCGACCGGTGCCACGGCGGTGCCGTCGAGGTCGTGCCGCTGCCGGCCGGCGGCGACGCTCTCCAGGTAGGCGGTGGAGCGCGCGTGCAGGCCGAGCGCCACCTTCAGGTCCTCGCGCTTGAAGGCTTCCGGATGGCGCGTCATCAGCTCCTCGAACACGCCGATCTTGAGCGGCTTGAACTGCGCGCCGAACAACTGCGGATGCAGTTCGAACAATTTCTGCAGCACCGGATGCGGCACCCGCGCGCGCGGCGGGCCCTTGCGTTGCGGTTTGGGACGCAGCGGGGGCGACCCGGGAGTCGGTGCGGCAAGTGGCGCGACGGGCGGCGAGAAAGGCGGCGCGACAGCTGGCGCGCAAGCCTGCTGGTCGTCGGAGGGAGCAGAAACGGAGTCGGTCATGGTGGGTCTTGGTTATTGAATTCTGGCCGCATCCCGCGCGACTGCCTCGCCGACGCGGATTCCGTCCACGCCGGCTGAAAGGATCCCGCCCGCATAGCTGGCACCTTCGCCGGCCGGGAACAAGCCGCGCACGTTCAGGCTCTGGTAGTCCTCGCCCCGGGTGATCCGCAGCGGCGAGGAGGTGCGGGTTTCGACGCCGGTCAGCATTGCATCGGGCATGTCGAAGCCGCGGATCTTGCGCCCGAACGCCGGCAGGGCCTCGCGCAGCGCGTCGATGGCATAGCTTGGCAGGGCCTGCGCCAGGTCGCCGAGCCTGACGCCTGGTTGGTAGGAGGGCTCGACGCCGCCGAGCTGGGTCGAGGCGCGGCCGGCGATGAAGTCACCGACCAGCTGTCCCGGCGCCTGGTAGTCGCCGCCGCCGAGCGCGAACGCGTTCGATTCGAGTTGCCGTTGCAACGCGATGCCGGCCAGTGGTCCGCCGGGATAGTCGGCCGGCTCGATGCCGACCACCATGCCGGCATTGGCGTTGCGCTCGTTGCGCGAATACTGGCTCATGCCGTTGGTGACGACGCGGCCCGGCTCGGAGGTGGCCGCAACCACCGTGCCGCCCGGGCACATGCAGAAGCTGTAGACCGAGCGTCCGTTGCTGGCGTGGTGCACCAGCTTGTAGTCGGCGGCGCCGAGCAGCGGATGGCCGGCGTGCCGGCCCCAGCGCGCGCGGTCGATCACGCCTTGCGGATGCTCGATGCGAAAACCGATGGAGAACGGCTTCGCCTCCAGGAAAACGCCGCGCTCGTGCAGCATCTCGAAGGTGTCGCGGGCACTGTGGCCGAGCGCCAGCACCACCTGGTCGGCGCGCAGCTCGCTGCGCCGGCCGGTGGTCGGTTCAAGCACCGTCAGGCCGCGCAGTCGCCGGCCCTGGGGGCCGTCCTCGATCTGCAGGTCGACCACGCGCTGGCCGAAACGGATCTCGCCCCCCAGCGCGATGATCTGCGCGCGCATGTGCTCGACGACTTTCACCAGCTTGAAGGTGCCGATGTGCGGATGGGCGGCGACCAGGATCTCGGGCGGCGCGCCGGCCTTGACGAACTCGGTCATCACCTTGCGGCCCAGGTGGCGCGGATCCTTGATCTGGCTCCACAGCTTGCCGTCCGAAAAGGTGCCGGCGCCGCCTTCGCCGAACTGCACGTTGCTTTCCGGATCGAGCACGCTCTTGCGCCACAGGCCCCAGGTGTCCTGGGTGCGCTGGCGCACCGGCTTGCCACGCTCCAGCACGATCGGCCGGAAACCCATCTGCGCCAGCACCAGCGCGGCGAAGATGCCGCAGGGGCCGAAGCCGACCACGACCGGCCGCAGCGCCACGGTGTCGGGCGCGGCGACCGGTGGCAGCCAGGCCATGTCGGGCGTCGAGGCGATGTGGGGGTTCGCGGCGAACTTCGCGAGCAGCGCCGCTTCGTGCGCTGCGTCGCTCAGGGTGACGTCGACGATGTAGACGGCGACCAGGTCGGCCTTGCGGGCGTCGAAGCTGCGCTTGAAGACGTCGACCGCGGCGATCTGTTCCCGCGGCAGACCGAGCATCCGGCTGGCGGCGGCCAGCAGCGTCGGCTCGGGATTCTCCGCTTCGGCGAGCGTGAGCTTGATTTCGGAGAGGCGGATCATCGTGGCATGTGGCTTGTGTTGA
>JAJAZH010000392.1 GCA_026785815.1 Ramlibacter sp.
GCATTCCACTGGTCGGTGAGAGCGGGCGGGTTGTCGTCGGAGTAATCAAGCACGATCACCTCGCGCTTGTCGTCCATGTTCGGGCTGAACGGATGGATGGACAACTCGCCGAACTGTTGCCCGAAGCCGATCTGCTGCTCCAGCGTGACGTCCTGGTCGCGGAAAACCAGTACCTCGTGCCGCACGAGGGCGGCATCCAGTGCCTGGAACTGCTCGCGCGCCAGCGGCTTGCGCAGGTCCAGGCCGCGCACCTCCGCGCCGATGTTGCCGCCGAGGCGGACGACTTCGAAACCGTGTTCATTCAGCGGCATGGCAGTTCCTTGGGTTCAGAGCGATTCACGCACAATGCCGGCGCGACGAAGCATGGCGTCGAACATCAGCTGCGACACACCGCCGGAGCTGGCGGTGTCGTGCATCTTCAGGCGGCTGGCGGGCACCTTCTCCAGCACACGCACCTGGATCTCGCGGTTGGGACCGGCGCCGGCGTCGCTGGCCAGCTGGATCTCGCACGCGCGCTGCAGTGTCCAGAGCCTCTGGAAGCACTGCGCGACGCTGCCGCCGACGGCCAGCAGGCCGTGGTTGCGCAGGACCAGGTGGTTGCGCTCGCCTAGCGACCGCACCAGCCGCGGACGCTCGTCGAGGTTCGTGCTGACCCCCTCGTACTCGTGGTAGCCGATGTCGCCGTACAGCATGGCGGAGTAGAAGTTGTCGTGGCGCAGGCCGCTCTCCTTGCACGACACCGCGCAGCCCGCGGTCGTGTGGATGTGCATGACGCAGTGGGCGTCGGGGCGCGACTGGTGGATCGCGCCGTGGATCACGAAACCGGCGCGGTTGACCTCGCGGCCGGTCCCGTCGATGTCGTTGCCCTCGATGTCGATCTTCACCAGGTTGGAGGCAGACACCTCGCAGTAGTGCCGGCCGAAGGGGTTGATGAGGTAGTGCGCCGTGCCGGGCGGCGACGGCACCCGCAAGGTGATGTGGTTGAAGATCGCCTCG
Organism: Ramlibacter sp.; assembly: GCA_026785815.1. Lineage (GTDB taxonomy): Bacteria > Pseudomonadota > Gammaproteobacteria > Burkholderiales > Burkholderiaceae_C > Ramlibacter. The sequence continues at coordinate 997 of JAJAZH010000392.1, forward strand.
CTCCAGCCCAGGTGGTCGAAGAGCCGATAGCACGCCGCGAGTTCGCGCCGCGCGGCGGATTCATCGTGCAGGTCGGTGGGAGCGGTCATGGGGATGGGGATGGGGATACAGGAACTGACGCATTGTTGGGTGCGTCGCCATAATGGTTGAAAGAAACCACCCCCCGGAATTTCCCTTAGCCCGTGCCTCCGCGCCCGACCCGCCTCGCCCGACCGGAGGGGCTGCCCGACATGCTCCTCTACCGCATCAACCGCCTGCGCGCGGTGGGCGGCGGCATGGTGCTGCGCTACTGCGAGGGCCAGTTCGGCGTCACCCGGCGCGAGTGGGTGATGCTCGCGCTGCTGAGCAGCACCGGTCCGGTGTCCTCCTCCGAACTTGCCGCACATGCCGAGCTCGACAAGTCGGCAACCTCGAAGGCGGTGACTGCCCTGGTGGACAAAGGCCTGATGGGGCGCACGGCGCGCGCAGGCGACCGCCGCTACGCGCAGCTCGAGCTCACGGCGGCCGGCCGCGACCTGCACGACCGCATTCTGCCCGTGGTGGAAGGGATCAACCGGGAGCTGATGTCGGCGCTGAGCGCCGACGAGGTTGCCCAGCTGGACGACCTGCTCTCGCGCATCCAGCAGCGCGCCGACGATCTGTGGCGCGAGGGCCCAGGCCTGCCGCGCGCCGACCGCCGCAACGGCGGCACCCGGCTGCGGTAGAACAGCGGGACGGTTACAGTGTTTGTTTTGAAAGCCCCGAATGCCTGACGCGACAGCCCCGCGCCACATCCGCCTCACATCGCACGCCGGCGGCTTCGGCGCCCTGCCATTGCAATGGGGAGCGGCAACGCCGGCCGAGCGCGGACCGGTGGTCGGCACCACCACCAGCCGCTCGCACCGCAACGTGATCGGCACCCATAGCGGCTCGTACAGCGTGTACCGGGCGCTGGCCGTGGCGGCCGGTGCGCTGTCGCGCGACCACCGCGCCGACCTCACCAACACCGCGCCGACCGACATCATCGGCCCCTACCCGCAATGGGGCGAGTCCGGCAAGATCGTCAGCCTGGACCCGTGGGGCGCGACCGTGTCGGAGGTGTTTGCCACGGAACTGGCGGCCGGCTACGACATCCGGCCGACCATCGCCGTCACCCAGGCCCATGTGATCCTGCCGGAGGTGATCGAGGCCTTGCAGAGCGGCCGGCTGAAGGCCGACGGCAAGTTCCTCACCGCCGGCGGCGCCGCGATGGTGACCAAGGCCGCGATCGAGCCGGTGTGGTGGCTGCCCGGCGTGGCCAGACGCTTCGGCTGTTCCGAGGCCGACCTGCGCCGCGTGCTGTTCGAGGAAACCGGCGGCATGTACCCCGAACTGGTCACCCGCAGCGATCTCGAAGTGTTCCTGCCGCCGATCGGCGGCCAGACGCTTTACATCTTCGGCGACCCGCGCGACCTGGCGAATCCGTCGGTCGAACTCACGGCCCGGGTGCACGACGAATGCAACGGCTCGGACGTGTTCGGCTCCGACATCTGCACCTGCCGCCCGTACCTGACGCACGCGATCGAGGAATGCATCCAGGGCGCGCAGCGCGGCGGCGTCGGCCTGGTCTCCTATTCGCGCAAGGAGGGCCGCGCGCTCGGCGAAGTGACCAAGTTCCTGGTCTACAACGCGCGCAAGCGCCAGGTCGGCGGCGACACGGCCGACAACTATTTCGCCCGCACCGAATGCGTCGCCGGGGTGCAGGACATGCGCTTCCAGGAACTGATGCCCGACGTGCTGCACTGGCTCGGCATCCGCAAGATCCACCGGCTGGTGTCGATGAGCAACCTCAAATACGATGCGATCGCCGGCTCGGGCATCGAGATCGGCGAGCGGGTCAACATCCCCGACGCCCTGATTCCGGAGGACGCGAAGGTGGAGATGGACGCCAAGAAGGCGGCCGGCTACTTCACCACCGGACCGGTGCCCGATGCACAGGAATTGAAGAAGGCCAAGGGCCGCGGACTGCAGGAATGAGCCCGGCCCCCGTGTCCCGGGCGCACGCCGAGCGCGCGGCCGAGATCCTGCGCACCACGACCGCGATCCGTGAGCGGGCCGGCCAGTTGCTGGCCCGGGCCCGCCGTGGTGAATCGCAGTGGTGGAGCGTCAACGACGACAAGCTGGCCGACGCCGCGCGGGCCGTGGTCGGCGCCACAAGAGAGCGCTATCCGAAGCTGCACATCCCGCTGCACAGCCGCTGGCGCCATTTCGAAGCCGGCGGCGTCGACCGCAAGGCGCTGCTGGAGCAACGGCTGCAGGACGATCCAGGCGTGCGCGCGCGCGCGATGATCGACCTGGCGGTGGTCAGCGTGCTGCTCGATGCTGGCGCCGGCGCTGACTGGAAGTACGTGGAAGCGTCCAGCGGTCAGACCTTCAACCGTTCGGAGGGACTGGCCGTGGCCAGCTTCCACGCCTTCAGCGCCGGCCTGTTCTCCAGCGACAAGGAGCGGCCGCTGCAGGTCGATGCCGCCGGCTTGCGGGCCCTGGTCATCGACCACCTGGCGTCGGCGTTCCAGGTCGGGCCATCGAATCCCCTGGTCGGCCTGGATGGTCGCGCGATCCTGCTGCGGCGCCTGGGCGAAGTGATGAGCGAACAGCCGGAAGTGTTCGGCGAGAGCGGCCGGCCCGGCGCCCTGTTCGACCTCTTCACCGGGCTGGTGCCGCACACGGCCGAGGTTGTCGCGCACGACATCTTTTCGCAGTTGCTGGCGTCGCTGTCGCCGATCTGGCCCGCCGCCAACCAGATCGGCGGCATTGCGCTGGGCGATTGCTGGCGCCACAGCGCGGTCCGCGAAAGTCCGCAAGACGCCGCCAGCTGCGGGGGCGCCTCCGACGGCTGGATGCCGTTCCACAAACTGTCGCAGTGGCTGACCTATTCGCTGCTGGAACCGTTCTCGTGGAACGGCGTGAGCGTGCGCGGACTGGACGGCCTGACCGGCCTGCCCGAGTACCGCAACGGCGGCCTGCTGATCGACAGCGGCGTGCTGGCGCTGAAAGAACCGGCGCTGGCCGATGCGCTCTGGCAGCCCGGCGACGAACTGATCGTGGAATGGCGGGCGCTGACGGTCGCGCTGCTCGATGAACTGGCGGTGCCGGTGCGGCAGCAGCTCGGACTCGATGCGCAGCAATTGCCGCTGGCCCGCGTGCTCGAAGGCGGAACCTGGGCGGCCGGCCGCACCCTGGCGCAGCGCCTGCGCGGCGGCCTGCCGCCGCTGAAAGTCGCCAGCGACGGAACCGTTTTTTAAAAATGACCTGCCATTGCGGACTCGATCCGCAATCCACCCGGGATCCCGGATCGCGGATCGGGATGACACCAATGAGAGAGAAACCATGAGCAATGTCCACCTGATCGACCACCCGCTGGTGCAGCACAAGCTGACCCTGATGCGCAAGAAGGA
>JAJAZH010000393.1 GCA_026785815.1 Ramlibacter sp.
CGCGGGTCGCCGCAAGCGGGTGCCCAGCGCGGCGCCGATCACCCCGATCCGCCAGGCCCGTCCCGGCAACGCATTGGGCGCCGCCAGGCGGTCGCCCGTCTGCGTTGCTGCCATCGCGTGCGCGTGGGTGGAGGCCACGCGCTGGAGTTGCTGCAGGTCCAGCGCAGCCAGACTCCCGATCGCGTGGCCGAGATCGGTCAACTGCTTGAGCAACGCGAGCCGACGTACGTCGCCGGCCGAATAAAGGCGCTGGCCGCCGGGCGAGAGCGCGGTCTGTGTCAACCCGTAGCGGCGTTCCCAGACGCGCAGTGTTGCGACCGGCATCCGCAACATGCGCGCCACGGCGCCGCTCCGGTGCAGCGAGGCTTCGCCCGGGCTTGCGGGTTGTGCTGCTGGCGACTCCGGTGACTTGCTTTTATTCAAAATTCTCCTCATCTGAAGCCATATTGACTCGCATTATCAGGGATATTGTCAAGGCCAACCCTCGTATGAACCCGCAGTGACTCGGTGTGGTGTATTCTCCAAGCCATGGGCATCCACACCAGGAGATCGAGCGTGGCCGTGATTGGCGCCGGCATGACCGGTGCCGCTTGTGCGCCTGCGCTGTCCGCGGCCGGGCACTCGGTTCGAGTGTTCGACCACTCCCGCGGGCGGGGGGCCGGCTGGCCACTCGCCGCCTCGAATGGGTCGATCGACAGGGGCAAGCCCGCACGACGCAACTCGACCACGGCGCGGTTGGCTTCACGGTCCGCTCGGCGCGTTTTCAACACTTTCCGCCCAGGCCGTCCACGCCGGTTGCCTGCCTCTTGGGCCTCGGCAGTTGCGCCCACCGCGTCCGTCCGATCCGTCGCATCGGTCGCCGCCGTCTCTGATGACCCGGCGCCGCGCATCGCCTTTTGACCGTTTCGCATTTCTTCACCTCACCACTCACCACTCACCAAGGAATCTTTCATGACCCTGCCCCTTCCCCTGCCCCGGCGTGTTTTCCTCATGACGCTGGCCGCCTGCGGCGCGGCACTCGCCACCGGCGCACAAGCGCAAGCCCTCCTCGACGAAAAGAATGCCCAGGCGATGGCGCTCGGCTACGTGGCTGATGCCAAGCGCGTCGACGTCAAGAAGTACCCGAAGTTCGTGGTCGGCCAGAACTGCGCCAACTGCGCGCTCTACCAGGGCAAGGCCTCCGACAAGGCCGCGGGCTGCCCATTGTTCGCCGGCAAGCAGGTGGCAGGCGCGGGCTGGTGCAGCGCCTGGGCCAAGAAGGCGTAAACACGCCGGCCGTCCGCCAGGTTTCCCTGTGACGCCGCACCCCACCACCCATCGCGGCAACAAGGCTGCATTGCCCAGCAAGCCTTGCGTGGGCTGCGGCCTGGAGATGACCTGGCGCCGTCGCTGGGCCAAGAACTGGGCCGACGTGAAGTACTGCTCTGAAGCCTGCCGGCGCAGCAAGGCCGCGCGTGGCTGAGCTGCGTTCACTGGTCGTCGTGCTGGGCGACCAGCTCGACCTCGACGCGGCTGCCTTCGACGGCTTCGATCCCGATCTCGACGCCGTGTGGATGGCTGAGGTGGCCGAAGAATCGACCCATGTCTGGTCGAGCAAGCCGCGCACGGTCATGTTCCTGGCGGCGATGCGGCACTTCGCTCTGGCACTGCATGCTGCCGGTCGCCCGCTGCACTTCATGCTTCTGGACGCCCCGGGTAACCGCGGCAGCCTCGGCGCGCAGCTACAGGCCGATATCGAGCGACTGCGGCCGGCCCGGCTGGTGATGACCGCCCCGGGCGACTGGCGCGTGTTGCAGGCGATCAAGGCGGTGGCGCAAGCCAACGCTGTGCCGCTCGACATCCGCGAGGACCGCCACTTCTTCGTCAGCGTGCGTGAATTTGCGACCCATGCCAAGGGCCGCAAGTCCTTGCGCATGGAGTTCTTCTACCGCGAGCAGCGCAAGCGTCACGGCATCCTGATGCAGGACGGTGAGCCGATCGGCGGCCAGTGGAACTTCGACGCCGACAACCGCAAGTCCTTCGGCGCTGCCGGCCCGGGCTGGGTGCCGCCGCGCAGCAGGTTCGAACCCGACGCCGTGACGCGCGAGGTGATCGCTCTGGTCGAGGGGCGCTTTGCGGCCCATCCCGGCCGGCTGGACAGTTTTGCCTGGCCAGTCACGCGGGAGCAGGCGTTGCTTTCATTGCAGGCGTTCATTGCCGACCGCCTGCCGCTGTTCGGCCGCTACCAGGATGCGCTGTGGCCGGGCGATCCGTGGCTGTACCACGCCCATCTGTCGGCAGCGCTCAATTTGAAGCTGTTGAACCCGCGCGAAGTGGTCGCGGCAGCCGAAGCGGCGCACCGCGACGGGCATGCGCCCCTGGCCAGCGTCGAAGGCTTCATCCGGCAGATCCTGGGCTGGCGCGAATACGTGCGCGGGATCTACTGGACCCAGATGCCCGCCTACCGGGAAAGCAACGCGCTCGATGCCCGGGAGGACCTGCCCGGGTGGTACTGGACCGGTGACACCGACATGGCCTGCCTGCGCGACGCACTCGCGCAGACGCTGACGCACGGCTACGCCAACCACATCCAGCGCCTGATGGTCACCGGCCTGTACGCGCTGATGCTGGGCGTGCAGCCCGGGCAGGTGCACGCCTGGTACCTGGCGGTGTACGTCGATGCAGTGGAGTGGGTCGAGTTGCCCAACACCCTGGGTATGAGCCAGTACGCTGACGGCGGCGTGATGGGCAGCAAACCTTATATCGCCACCGGCAACTACATCGATCGCATGAGCCCGCACTGCAAGGGCTGCCGTTACGACCCGGCGCAGCGCAGCGGCGAGACCGCCTGCCCCTTCACGACGCTCTACTGGGACTTCCTGATGCGC
>JAJAZH010000394.1 GCA_026785815.1 Ramlibacter sp.
CTGCATCTTCTGCGCGATCTTGCGGCGCAGGCCGATCACGGGAATGGCGTCTTCCGTGTCGCGCTGGGCATAGGCGCTGCTGCCCTGGCGCTGCGCCGGCTGGCCGCGTGAGGCGAGATAGACGTCCAGGTCTTCGTGCGCGATGCGGCCGGCCGGGCCGCTGCCATGGACAAACTGCAGCTCGATGCCCAGCTCCCAGGCGCGGCGCCGCACTGCCGGCGATGCGATCGGCTTGTCGCCGGGCGCGCGCATCGGTGCCGGCGTGGTGTGCGGGGGCGCGGCCTTCGCAACAGGTGCCGCTTGCGCAACGACAGGCTCGGGCGCGACGCGCTCGACGGGCGCCGGTTGCGACGCGACCGCAGGCACCGCCGGGGCCGCAGGAGGCGCTGGACGCGCCGGAGCAGCCGGCGCACCCGCCTTCACATTGCCCGCGCCCTCCACTTCCAGCCGGATCAGCTCGGCGCCAACGGCGATCATCTTGCCGACCTCGCCGCCCAGCGCCAGCACCATGCCTGCCACCGGCGACGGGACCTCCACCGCCGCCTTGTCGGTCATCACGTCGGCCAGCCCCTGGTCCTCTCGCACTAAGTCGCCGACCTTCACATGCCAGGCCACCAGTTCCACTTCGGCAATGCCTTCGCCGATGTCCGGCACCTTGATGATGTAGTCCGACATGGTCAGGCTTCCATGGTGCGACGCAGCGCCGCGCCGACCCGCTCGGGGCCGGGGAAGTAGGCCCACTCCTGCGCGTGCGGATAAGGGGTGTCCCAGCCGGTGACGCGCTCGATCGGCGCCTCCAGGTGGTAGAAGCAATGCTCCTGCACCAGCGCCACCAGCTCGGCGCCGAAGCCGCTGGTGCGCGTGGCTTCATGCACCACCACGCAACGCCGGGTCTTCTTCACCGACTCGATCATGGTCTGCAGGTCCAGCGGCCAGATCGAGCGCAGGTCGATGATCTCGGCGTCGATGCCCGTCTCTTTCGCCGCGCACTCTGCCACCCAGACCATGGTGCCGTAGGTCAACACCGTCACGTCCTTGCCGGGCCGGAACACCGAGGCCGATTCCAGCGGCACGGTGTAGTAGCCCTCGGGCACTTCGCCCATCGGGTGCTTCGACCACGGCACCACCGGCCGGTCGTGGTGGCCGTCGAAGGGGCCGTTGTACAGGCGCTTGGGCTCCAGGAAGATGACAGGGTCGTCGTTCTCGATGGAAGCGATCAGCAGGCCCTTGGCGTCGTACGGGTTGCTGGGCATCACGGTGCGGATGCCGCAGACGTGGGTGAACAGAGCCTCCGGGCTCTGGCTGTGGGTCTGGCCGCCGTAGATGCCGCCGCCGCAGGGCATGCGGATGGTGATGGGCGCGGTGAAGTCGCCGGCCGAGCGGGAGCGCAGGCGCGCCGCCTCCGACACGATCTGGTCCGAAGCCGGATAGAAGTAATCCGCGAACTGGATCTCCACCACCGGCCGCAGCCCGTACGCGCCCATGCCGACCGCCGTGCCGACGATGCCGCCTTCGGAGATCGGCGCGTCGAAGCAGCGCGACGTGCCGTACTTGGCCTGCAGGCCCTCGGTGACGCGGAACACGCCGCCGAAATAGCCCACGTCCTGGCCGTAGACCACCACGTTGTCGTCGCGCGCCATCATCACGTCCAGCGCCGAGCGCAGCGCCTGGATCATCGTCATCGGGCTGGTCTTGCCGCGCGAATCGGATGAGGCGGCCGGTCCCGCTTGCTTGTCTCTGGTTTCGGTCAGCATGCTCACACTCCCAGTTGCTGGCGTTGCATCCGCAGGTGTTCGGGCATGTCCTTGTAGACATCGTCGAACATCGTCGCCGGGCTGGCGATGTGGCCGTCGAGCAGCGTGCCGTAGGTTTCCGCCTCCTTCTGCGCGGCGATCACCTCGGCCTCCAACTCGGATTGGGCCTGCGCGTGCTGCGCCTCGGACCATTCGCCGCTGCCGATGAGATGCTGCTTGAGTCGCGCGATCGGGTCGCCCAGCGGGAAGCGCTGCCAGTCGTCGGCGGGACGGTACTTGGACGGATCGTCGGAGGTGGAGTGCGGACCGCCGCGGTACGTCACCCACTCGATCAGCGTCGGCCCCAGGTTGTTGCGGGCGCGCTCGGCCGCCCACATCGAGGCCGAGTACACGGCGAGGAAGTCGTTGCCGTCCACCCGCAGCGAGGCGATGCCGCAGCCCACGCCGCGCGCCGCGAACGTGGTTGCCTCACCACCGGCGATGGCCTGGAAAGTGGAAATGGCCCACTGGTTGTTGACCACGTTCAGGATCACCGGCGCGCGGTAGACGTGGGCGAAGGTGAGCGCGGTATGGAAGTCCGCCTCGGCGGTGGCGCCGTCGCCGATCCATGCCGATGCGATCCTGGTGTCGCCCTTGATGGCCGAGGCCATGGCCCAGCCGACGGCCTGGATGAACTGGGTGGCGAGGTTGCCCGAGATCGAGAAGAAGCCGGCCCGCTTGTACGAGTACATCACCGGCAGCTGGCGGCCCTTGAGCGGATCGCGCGCATTGCTCATGAGCTGGCAGATCAGCTCCACCATCGGCACGTCGTCGCGCGACAGCAGCAGGCTTTGCTGGCGGTAGGTCGGAAAGCACATATCGCCAGGCAGCAGCGCCTGCGCCTGCGCCGTGCCGATCGCTTCCTCGCCCAGGCTCTGCATGTAGAACGACAGCTTGCGTTGCCGCTGCGCGATCAGCATGCGCGAGTCGAAGATGCGCGTCTTCATCATCGCGCGCAGGCCCTTGCGCAGGCGCGCCGGTTCGATCTGCGGCGCCCAGGGCCCGACGGCGTTGCCCTGCTCGTCCAGCACCCGGATCAGGCCGAAGGCCAGGTCGCTGGTGTCGAACGGCGCGCTCTCCACCGGCGGACGTCGCACGGCGCCGGCGGGCGAAAGATGCAGGTAGGAGAAATCGGTTTCGCAGCCCGGGCGCCCGGAGGGCTCCGGCACGTGCAGACGCAGTGCGGGTTGCGCTTGTTGTGCACTCATGCTTGTCTCACTCCACGCCGATTGTGTCGACGGTTGTTTGATGGATGGAATCACTCGCGGCGGGTAAGCCGTGAAGGGTCCGAGCAGAGGAAGTGTAGGGGGAAAGCGGGCAAAGCTGTCACCCCGGCCCAAGGTTGTCTTCCCGGCCCAAGCTTGTCATCCCGGCCCAAGCTTGTCATCCCGGCCCAAGCTTGTCATCCCGGCCTTGAGCCGGGAACCATCCATCTCCGCGCCGCGGTGGCGGACATCAGCACACTCATCGCAGCAGGCCGTCCAGTATTCCGTTGCACAAGTCCTGCTCGCACGGGATCCCATCGTTGTCGCCGTCCATCTGCGTTCCGGGGCAGTTGTTCAGGAA
>JAJAZH010000395.1 GCA_026785815.1 Ramlibacter sp.
CGAGACCCGGCACCAGCGGCTGATCGAGCACTTCGGCGAGACCCGCGAAACGCTGGCCCGGCTGCGCGGCCCGATCGGCATCTACATCGGCAGCAAGACCCCGCCCGAAATCGCGGTCAGCGTCATGGCCGAGATCCTGGCTGTGAAGAACGGCGTCACGCTGCCGCGCGACATGGGCGTGGCCGAGGCCAAGAACGTGCTGGCCGGCGGCAATTAGCGCGTTCCGTCACCGCGCCTCTTCTTCCTTGCCATGCCGGCCTCGAGCCGGGATGTCTTTGTGATCCGGCCTCGAGCCGGGTGGCCTTTGTCATCCCGGCCTTGAGCCGGGTTGTCTTGTCATCCCGGCCTTGAGCCGGGATCCAGACCTCCCCGGACAAGGGCCGTCGATCAACATGGGCAGTGGCTTGTTGATTGACCGGTCCGTGCGTCCTGGCGTCTGGATGCCGGATCAAGTCCGGCATGACAGCTCTTGGCCAACGGGGAGTCTTGTCATCCCGGCCTTGAGCCGGGATCCAGACCTCCCCGGACAAGATCCGTCGATCAACAAGATGGGCAGTGGCTTGTTGATTGACCGGTCCGTGCGTCCTGGCGTCTGGATGCCGGACCAAAGCCGGCATGACAGATCTTGCGGTTGGTTAAAGTCACGCCATGAGCACCGAAACCTTCGAAGACGTCGCCGCGCTGGAGGAGGCCATGTCGCGGCCCTCTGCTGCCCTGGTCGAGACGCTGGCCGGCGTGCCGGGCGACATCATGGTGCTGGGCGTGGGCGGCAAGATGGGCCCGACCCTGGCGCGGATGGCCAAACGCGCTGCGCCGGGCAAGAAGGTGATCGGCGTGGCCCGCTTTTCCGAGGCCGGCCTGCGCGAACGACTGCAGTCGCAGGGCATCGAGTGCATCGAAGCCGACTTGCTGTCGCGCGAAGCCATTGCCGCCTTGCCGGATGCCGGGAACATCGTCTTCATGGCCGGGCGCAAGTTCGGTTCCACCGGCAGCGAATGGTTGACCTGGGCGATGAATGCGCACGTGCCGGCGCTGGTCGCCGAGCGCTTTCGGCGTTCGCGCATCGTCGCTTTCTCCACCGCCTGCGTTTATCCGTTCGTCGGCACCGGCACCGACGGCGCGACCGAAGCCGTGCCACCGACCGCGCCCCCGGGCGAGTACGCCAATTCGTGCGTCGCGCGCGAGCGGATGTTCGAGCACTTCTCGCACCAGCACCAGACCGCGGGACGGCTGATCCGGCTGTCGTACGCGATCGACATGCGCTACGGCGTGCTGCACGACGTGGCGCAGAAGGTGCTGCGGGGCGAGGCCATCGACCTCGCGATGGGCTACGCCAACGTCATCTGGCAGGGCGAAGCCAACGACTGGACCTTGCGCTCGCTGGCGCATTGCGACACACCGGCCACGCCGCTGAATCTGAGCGGTCCGAAGATCAGCATCCGCGCCGTCGCGAAGTCGCTGGGCCAGCGACTGGGCATCGCGCCGGTGCTGGCCGGGCAGGAGGCGCCGACCGCCTGGCTGATCGATTCGTCGCTGGCCTATGGATTGTTCGGCCCGCCGCAGGTCGGCCTGGACACCATGCTCGACTGGACCGCCGACTGGGTGCGGCGCGGCGGCGCCAGCCTGGGCCGGCCGACCCACTACGAAGCGCGCGACGGAAAGTACTAACTTGCGGGACAGATCTTCAGCTCTGTCCCCAACTGACTAAAACTTGCGGGACAGACCTTCAGCTCTGTCCCCAACTGATCAAAAAGGACTGCAGATGCACATCGACGACATTCCCGCTGCGTCCCTGGCGCTGCTGCGGCGCGGCACCGCGATTCCCGCGCACCTGCTGGCGCTCGATGGCGAGCGCCGCTTCGATGCCCGGCGCCAGCGCGCGATGAGCCGCTATTACCTCGATGCCGGCGCCGGCGGGTTGGCGGTCGGCGTGCACTCGACCCAGTTCGCGATCCGCGAAGTCGGCTTGTACGAGCCGGTGTTGTCGCTGGCGATGCAAACCGCGCGCGAGTGGACACCGATCGGCGGCCAGCGACCGCTGTTCATGGTGGCGGGACTGGCCGGCAAGTCGGCGCAGGCGGTGCAGGAGGCCGGCCTGGCGCGCGGCCTGGGCTACCACGCCGGTCTGCTGAGCCTGGCGGCGATGAAGGGCGCGAGCGAAGACGAACTGATCGCGCATTGCCAGGCCGTGGCCGACGTGATGCCGCTGGTCGGCTTCTACCTGCAGCCCGCGGTCGGCGGGATCGAATTGCCGGCCAGCTTCTGGCAGCGCTTCGCCGCGATCGACAACGTGGTGGCGATCAAGATGGCCCCTTTCAACCGTTACCGGACGCTGGACGTGTTGCGCGGCGTCGTCGCAGCGCGGGCCGAGGAGCGCGTGTCGCTGTACACCGGCAACGACGACCACATCGTGCTGGACTTGTTGACGCCCTTCATCTTCAGCCGTGACGGCTGCGAAGTGACGGTGCGGATCCGCGGCGGATTGCTCGGGCACTGGAGCGTCTGGACCAGGCGCGCGGTCGAATTGCTGGAGCGGATCCATGCGGCGGTGGCTGCGGGTCCGGTGTCGGCCGAGTTGCTGGCGCTCGACGCCCAGGTCACCGACTGCAACAGCGCGCTGTTCGACGTGGCCCACGCGTTCCAGGGCTGCATCGCCGGCTGCCACGAAATCCTGCGCCGCCAGGGCCTGCTCGAAGGCACCTGGTGCCTGGACCCGGGCGAGGGCCTCAGTCCCGGCCAGTCCAGCGAACTGACCCGGGTCCACGACGCGTATCCGCATTTGCATGACGACGCCTTCGTGGCGGCCAACCGGGAGCGCTGGCTGGCTTGAATGCAGGTTGGATCGAGTGCTTGCGAGCGACGGCCTAGGGCAAGCCTCGTTGACAGCCCCAGGGCCAAACCGTAGAGTCGAAGCTATTAACCAGTTAGTGAATTAACCGGAGACACCATGCAAATGCGTCATTTCCTTCACTCCGTTTCCCTGGCCGCGATCGCGCTGGCCCTGGCCGCGCCCGCGCTGGCCCAGCAGTGGAAGCCGACCCGGCCGATCAACCTGATCGTGCCGTGGGCCGCGGGCGGTTCCACCGACCAGGTGACCCGCGTCACGGCGGCGGAGCTGGAGAAAGTGCTGGGGCAGAAGATCGTGGTGGTGAACCAGCCGGGCGCGTCGGGCTCGATCGGCACCAAGAGCGCCTGGGATGCGCCCAAGGACGGCTACACCTGGGCCGCCGGCGCCGCGCAGGACCTGGGCGCATACCAGACCCTCGGCATGCTGGACGTGCCGGCGCGCGACTGGCACCTGTTCCTGACCGTCGCCAACGTGCCGGTGGTCGGTGTCAATCCCGGCAAGCCGTGGCAGACCATGACGCAGCTGCTCGACGCGATGAAGGCCACGCCCAACGAGATCAAGGTCGCGACGGCTGGCGTCACCTCCGGCGGCCACAACGCGATGGAGCTGATCTCGCGCGCCACCGGGGTCAAGTACCGCCACGTCACCTATGACGGCGGCAACCCGGCCGCGGTCGCCACCGTCTCCGGTGAAACCGACCTGACCACCCAGCTCGCGGTGGAGCAGGCCGACTTCATCCGCGGCAAGCGCATCCGTCCGCTGGCCGCGGTCAGCGACAAGCCGCTGGAGCTGGAAGGCTTCGGCACCATCCCGGCGATCACGCAGTTCGTGCCGGGCCTGCGGGTGCCGACCAACTATTTCGGCATTTTCATTCCCAAAGGCGTCCCGCCGGAAGTGGTGGCGACGGTGCAGAAGATCTGGGCCGACAACATCGCCAGCAGTGAAGCGCTGCGCAAATATGCAAACAGCCGCGGGGCACTGTTCGCCCCGGTCGCCGGCGACGCTGCGCTGGCTGCCGCGATGCCCGCGATTTCCGCCAACGCGTGGCTGATGCAGGACACCGGCAAGGCCAAGGTGTCGCCGGACAAGGTCGGCATCGCGCGTCCCTGACCGCATCGGATCGGCTGGCTTTGCTGGTGAACGAAGAAGCGGCAGCTGAGCGCGAGGACCAGCCGCCGTCAGCGCGCGCTGACCTGGCTTCCGGCAGCGCCTGGACGGTCATCGGCGTGGCCATCAGCATCGGCTCCTGGAACATGGACCGGCTCGCCAGCCAGGGCGTGCCGGGCTTTGCCGCGCCCGGACTGGTGCCGGGAATCCTGGGCGTGCTGATCACGCTCACGGCGCTGGTGATCGTGTTCCGTTCGCTGCGGCGCGGCGCCCTGCGGCCCGAAGGCGCCGGCCAGCCGGGCCGAGCCACCTTCGGCCGGACCGCGCTCACGCTGGTGCTTTGCCTCGGGTTCGCGATCGGCCTGGTCGGTCACGGCCTGCCGTTCTGGGTGGCGGCCAGCAGCTACCTGTTCCTGCACATCCTGCTGCTGCAATTGCCGGAGCGGCGCGCGGCGGGACAGGTCGGCCGGGGCGTGGCGGTGGCCGCTGCGGTGGCCCTCGGCGCCGGGGTGACGATCGCGATGCTGTTCCAGTACGCGTTCCTGGTCCGGCTCCCCTGAGGTCCGCATGTTCGAAGGCCTGTATGCGCTCGGCCGCTCGCTCGGCACCTTCTTCACTTTCTGGCCGCTGACCTACGCGCTCGGGGCGACGCTGGTCGGCATCCTGGTGGGCTGCATGCCCGGCTTGTCGGCCACGCTGGCGATCGCGCTGCTGACGACGCTGACGATCAAACTGCCGCCCAACGACGCGATCCTGATCCTGATCTGCGCCTATGTCGGCGCCATCTATGGCGGCAGCCGCACGGCGATCCTGCTCAACATCCCCGGCACCGCCGCCAACGCTGCCGCCTGCCTCGACGGCTACCAGCTGGCGCTGAAGGGCCAGGCCGGCCGCGCGATGGGCATTGCCACCGTCGGCTCGGTGGCCGGCTCGCTGTTCGGCATCCTGTGCCTGGCGTTGCTGACGCCGGCGCTGGGTGAAGTGGCGCTGTCGTTCGGCGCCTACGAGTTCTTCTGGCTGGCGCTGTTCGGCGTGATGATGTCGGGCACCATCGCCGGCACCGACCCGGTCAAGGGCTGGCTGATGGGGTTCGTCGGACTGTTCCTGACCCTGATCGGGCAGGACGGCATCAATGCCCACGACCGCTTCACCTTCGGCTACGGCGAACTCTCGGGCGGCCTGTCGCTGATCCCGGCGCTGATCGGCGCCTTCGGGCTGGCCGAGATCCTGACGGTGCTGTCCGAACCGGTGCGCAAGGCGGTTGTCAACAGCGTGGATTCGGTGCTGCCGCGGATCCAGGACGTGGTCAAGTACTGGCGCACCATCCTGCGCTCGGGCGTGATCGGCGTGTACATCGGCATCCTGCCCGGCGTCGGCGAAGACATGGCGGCCTGGTCGTCTTACGCGGCCGCCAAGCGGGCCAGCAAGGAGAAAGAGCTGTTCGGCAAGGGCTCGATCGAGGGCCTGATGGCCGCCGAAACCGGCGACAACGCCTCGATTCCGGGCGGCATCATCCCGGCGCTGGCGCTCGCTATTCCGGGCTCCGCGCCGTCTGCCGTGCTGATGGCGGCAATGATCATCCATGGCGTGCAGCCGGGCCCGATGTTGATGGTCAACCAGCCGCAGTTCGTCTACGACGTGGTGGCGATGACACTGCTGGCGACGCTGGGCATGCTGTTCTTCGGGCTGTTCCTGGTCAAGCCGCTGCTGGCCATCATCCGCATTCCGCGCTCGATCATCATGCCGGTCATCATGGTGCTGTGCACGGTCGGCTCGTTCGCGATCGCCTCGCGCCTGTTCGACGTCTACATCATGCTGTTCATCGGTGTCTGCGGCTTCATCCTGCGCAAGATGAACTACCCGATCCCGCCGTTCGTGCTGGGCATCGTGCTGGGCGACATCCTCGACAAGAGCCTGCGCCGCGGTCTCACCTTGAGCAACGGCGACCTGTCGCCGTTCATCACCCGCCCGATCTGCGCCCTGCTGGCGGCGGTGACGGTGTTCACGATGCTGATGTACGTGCCGGGCGTGAACCGCCGGGTCAAGCAAGCCAATGCCCGGCTCTGGGGCTCGATGAAAGCGATGGTGGGTCGATGAAGTTCGCCCTGTGCAATGAAGTGCTGCAGCCGCAGCCGTTCGACCAGCAATGCGTGGCCGCCGCCGCGATGGGCTACGCCGCGCTGGAAGTGGCCCCGTTCACGCTGGCCGAGGATCCGATGAAGATCAGCGACGTCCAGGCCGGAGTCTTCCGCCGGATGGCCGAAGACGCCGGCCTGCGGATCGCGGGGCTGCACTGGCTGCTGGTGGCGCCGGGCGGCCTGTCGATCGTGTCCGAGGAGCCGCAGATCCGCGAAGAGACCTTGGCGGTGATGAGCCGGCTGGTCGAACTGTGCGCGCTGATGGGCGGCGATTACCTGGTGCATGGCTCGCCCAAGCAGCGCTCGGTGCCACCCCGCTCCAGCCGCGAACAGGCCCTGGGACGGGCCACCGATTGCTTTGCCAAGGTGGCGGTGAGCGCGCGCGACTGCGGCGTCGTCTACTGCGTCGAGCCGCTGTCGACCCGCGAGACCGACCTGATCAACAGCCTGGCGGAGGCGGTCCGGATCGTCGATGCCATCGCATCGCCCGCCCTGAAGACCATGATCGACTGCAGCGCCGCCGGCCAGGTCGAGACCGAGCGGATCGAAACCTTGATGGAGAAGTGGATGCCCAGCGGTCACATCGCCCACGTGCAGGTGAACGATCCGAACCGGCGCGGACCAGGGCAGGGCGAGATGCGGTTCGCACCGATCCTCGAAACCGTGTTGCGGATGCAGGACATAGGCGCCTACCAGGGCATCGTGGCGGTGGAGCCGTTCGACTACGTGCCCGACGGCCCCACCTGCGCGGCCCGTGCCATCGGTTACCTGGACGGCATCGTCGAAGGGCTGGCCCGTGGCTGAGGCGCCGCGCTTCGTGGTGCGCGAGATCGAGTTGCTCGAGCGGCCGGTGGTGCTGCGGCTGCCCTTCCGCTTCGGCGTCGTCACGCTGACCGAGTGTCCGCAGGCGTTCGTGCGCGCCCGCATCGAATTTGGTGATGGCCGCAGCCAGTGGGGCGCCGCCGCCGAGATGATGGCGCCCAAGTGGTTCGACAAGAACCTGGCCCTGAGCAACGAGGACAACTTCGGCCAGTTGCGAGAGGTGCTGGCGATGGCGCGCGCGGCGTACTTGGCCGACCCGGCACCGGCCACCGCGTTCGGTCATTTTTCGCGCCATTACGACAGCCACTTGCAGGCGGCGCTCGGCCAGGGCTTGAATCCGCTGCTGGCCAACTACGGGCCGGCGCTGGTCGACCGCGCAATTCTCGATGCGCTGTGTCGCAGCCGCGGCGTTTCGTTCTACGCCGCGATGCAGGCCAACCTGCCGGGCATCGGGGCCGACCGGCCGGAGTTCGCGCGCCTGGACTTCGACCGCTTCCTGGCGGGGTTGAAGCCGGCCGCGACCATCGAGGCGCGCCACACCGTCGGCATGGTCGACGCGATCACCGCCGCCGACCTGGCGTCGTCGGTCGGCGACGGCCTGCCTGAAACGCTGGAGCAGGTGGTGCAACGCTACGGCCACCGCTACTTCAAGCTCAAGGTCGGCGGCAAGCTGCAAGCCGACGTCGACCGGCTGGCGGCGATCGCCTCGGTGCTGGACCGGCTGTCGCAGCCGTACTTCGCATCGCTGGACGGCAACGAGCAATACCCGGATGCGTCGGGTATTGCTGAACTGCTGGCTCAGATGCGCGCCACGCCCGCGCTGCAGCGGCTGAACCAGTCGATCCTGTTCATCGAGCAGCCGATTTCGCGGGCCCACGCACTGGAGGCGGACCTGCGCTGCGCCGGGTTGGACAAGCCGGTGATCATCGACGAGTCGGACGGCGAACTCGACACCTTCGTCCAGGCCAGAGCGCGCGGCTACGTCGGCGTTTCCTCCAAGACCTGCAAGGGCGTCTACAAATCGGTGCTGAACGCGGCGCGCTGCGTTGAGTGGAACGCCGAGGCCGCAGGCGAGGTCTGCTTCATGTCGGCCGAAGACCTGACGACGCAGGCCGGCTTGTCGGTGCAGCAGGACCTGGCGCTGGTCAACCTGCTTGGCATCGGCCATGTCGAGCGCAACGGCCACCATTACGTCAACGGCATGGCGGCCCAGTCGCAAGCCGAACAGCAAGCTTTCCTGGCCGCGCATCCCGACCTCTACGAGCAGTCGCAGGGCGCGGTGCGGCTGTCGATCCGGGACGGCCGGATCGCACTCGGCTCGCTGGCCGCGCCCGGATTCGCCAGCGCCGCCATGCCGGACTTCAGCGCGATGACCGCAATCGCCGGGTAGCACGTCCCAGGTAGCACTCCCCAGATAGGACTCCCCAGCGCCTGGTCGGTCTGGCGGACAATCTTGCAGCGGCCTTCGTTTTCCACTTTCCAGAGCAACTCCATGGACCAAGCGACTTCCGACCTCCTCACCCGAACCGGCCCCGGCACCGCCATGGGCAACCTGATGCGGCGCTACTGGGTGCCGATCCTGTCGTCGTCGGAAATTGCCGAGCCCGACGGCCCGCCGGTGCGGGTGCCGATCATGGGCGAGAAGCTGCTGGCCTGGCGCGACACCGACGGCCATGCGGCCTTGACCGACGAGTTCTGCTCGCACCGGGGTGCGTCGCTGTACCTCGGCCGCAACGAGGAGTGCGGCCTGCGCTGCTCCTACCACGGCCTCAAGTTCGACCGGACCGGCGCCTGCGTCGACGTGCCCTCGGCGCCACAGGTGGCCGACCGCATGCGGATCAAGGCCTATCCGTGCATCGAGCGCGCCGGCCTGGTGTGGGCCTACATGGGCCCGTCGCAGCAGCAGCCCGAGCCGCCCGGCGTCGAGTGGTGCAACCTGCCCGCGAGCCACGTCTTCATCACCCGGCGGCTGCAGCAGAGCAACTACCTGCAGGCGATGGAGGGCGGCATCGACACCGCGCACGTCTCGTACGTGCACCGCTACGAGGTCGACATCGACCCGATGCACCAGGGCGTCAAGGCGCTCGACTACATCAAGGCCGACGGCAACGTCATCTTCGACATCGAGAAGAATCCGTTCGGGCTGACGTTGTACGGGCGGCGCAACGGCGATGTCGATACCCACTACTGGCGGATCACCCAGTGGATGTTCCCGTGGTTCACGCTGATTCCGCCGTTCGGCGACCATGCGCTGGGCGGCCACGTCTGGGTGCCGGTGGACGACGAGAACTGCTGGGCCTGGAGCATCAATTTCCATCCCGACAAGCCGCTGAGCGCGCACGAGCGCGGGGTGATGGCGTCCGGCAAGGGCATCCACGTGAAGTACGAGCAGGGCACGATCCCGATGTCGTTCCGGCCGGCGGCGAACCGGGACAACGAGTACCTGATCGACCGCCAGGCCCAGAAGGACAAGCGCGCCTACAGCGGCGTCTTCGGCTTTTCGGAGCAGGACGCGTCGCTGCAGGAGAGCATGGGCCCGATCCAGGACCGGACCCGCGAGCGGCTGCTGCCGACCGACAAGGCGATCGTCATGGCGCGGCGCATGCTGGAGGAGGCTGCCCGCGGCCTGGAGCAGGGGCTGGAGCCGCCCGCGCTCGATCCCTCCAGCCAGCAGGTGCGGGCGGCGGGCGTGCTGCTGCCCAGAAACCAGGATCCCAAGCCCTGGGCCAAGGACAAGATCGAGCATGTCCAGGGCAAACCGGTTTATTCGTTGTAGGACAGGAAAGAATGAAAACCGACATCGACACCACGAACGAATTTCGACGCAGTGGGCTGCTGCGGGCGCTGGCGCTCGGCCTGACTTTCGGCCTGACTCTGGGGCTGGCGCCCGGGGCCGGCGCGCAGGTCCCGGAGTGGGCGCCGAGCAAGCCGGTGCGCATCATCGTGCCGATCGTCGGCAGCACCAACGACGTGCTGGCCCGGATCATCGCGCCCAAGCTGCAGGAAGCGCTCGGCCAGCCGGTGGTGGTGGAGAACAAGGCCGGGGCCGGTGGCAACATCGGCGCCGACCTGGTGGCCAAGGCCACTCCCGACGGCCACACCCTGCTGATCGGCTACAACGGTCCGCTGGCGATCAATGTCAGCCTGTTCGACAAGATGCCCTACGACCCGGTCAAGGACCTGGCGCCGATCAGCCTGATGGTCACGGCGCCGCA
>JAJAZH010000396.1 GCA_026785815.1 Ramlibacter sp.
CGTCGATCATGACCGGCGCACCGCCGTCGAAGCCCAGGTCGATCCCCGCCTTGATCGCCTGCGGCACCCACTCCATGCTGAGGTCGAGGGCAAAGGCGTTCAGGTCCAGCGCCTGCATCGATACCGACTCGGTGGCTCCGGGCTCGTTGCGCGCAAGTGACAGCAATTGCCTCACCAGGCGCGAGAGACGGTCAGCTCCGACATAGACCTGCGCCAGCGAATGCCGCATCTGGTCGGGGTCGGTCTCGCGCAGACCCATCTCTATCTGGGCCTTCAGCCCTGCCACGGGGGTCTTGAGCTGATGGGCGGCGTCGGCGATGAACCGGTTCTGGAAGTCCAGCGTCTTCGCCAGCCGCTGCATCAGGTGATTCACTTCCTGCACCAGCGGCCGGACCTCGCCGGGGACCCCGTGCAGGTCGATCGGCGTGAGATCCAGGTGGGAGCGGTCCGAGACCGCACGCTGCAGCCGCCTGAGCGGCCCCAACCCCCGCGAAATGCCGATGTACACGATGGCAGTGGCCAGCATGATCAGGAGCAGTTGCGGCACCACCACGTTGGCCAGGATTTCCCATGCCAGCCGCTGCCGCTTGTTGAGCGTTTCGGCGACCTGCACCAGCACCGGTGCGGCACCGCCCGCGCCCTCGAACGGCATCCACGCCGCCACCATGCGGACCTTCTCGCCGTCCAGGACATCGTCGTAGAACAGCGGTTCGCCCCCGGTCGGCAACGGCCGTGACGGTCGCGCGATCCGGGGGTCGCCGCCGATGGGGGTGCCGCTGCCGCCCCACACCTTGTAGGCGACCCGGTCGTCCTGGTCGACCAGCAGCAGTCGTTCGGCCGCCGGCGACAGTTCCAGTTTCGGTCCCGAGTCGTTCGGCTTGACATGCAGGACCACCTCGCGGGCGATTTCATGCAGCGCGCGGTCGTAGGCCAGGTTGGAGAAGTTGACCGAGGTCCAGTACGTGACGGCTGTGTCGAGTGCAAGCAGCGCGAGCAGCGGGGCGAGCAACCAGACCAGGAGTTTGGACTGCAGCCTCGGTTCAGCTGCCTGCATCGTCGCGTTCCATCAGGTAGCCCATGCCGCGCACCGTGCGGATCTCGCAACCGAGCGGCTCCAGCTTCTTGCGGATGCGGTAGACATAGACTTCGATCGCGTTGGCGCCGACTTCGTCGCCCCACCCGTAAAGGTGGTTGACCATGTGCTCCTTGCTGACGACCCGGCCCTCGCGCATCAACAGCAGTTCCAGCACCGACAGCTCGCGCGCCGACAGCTCCACGGGCTGGTCCTCGTAGAACACGCGCCTGCCGACTGTGTCAAGCCGCAGCTTGCCGTGCTGCAGGATGGGAGTGGTGTTGGCCCCGCCGCGCCGCAGCAGGGCGCGCACCCGGGCTTCGAGCTCCGGCAGGTCGAAGGGCTTGGCGAGGTAATCGTCGGCGCCGAGGTCGAGCCCGCGCACCCGGTCGGCGAGCGCATCGAGGGCAGTCAGCAGCAGGACCGGGACCGCCGCCTTGCGCGCCCGCAGCCGGCGCAGCACCTCCAGGCCGTCCAGGCCGGGCAGGCCGATATCCAGGATCGCGAGGTCGTAACTTTCCACGGCGAGCGCATGGTCCGCCTGCTCGCCGGTGCCGGCGACGTCGACCGCGTACGCCGACTGCACTAGCGCCCGGCTGAGCGCGTCGGCCAGGATCTTGTCGTCCTCGACGAGCAGTATTCGCATGGGACCCGATCCTAAGGCAAGGCGGCGCCGGCAAAGTTATGCTCGGCGTGCTGAAAGGAATCCATGGGTGAATTCGAGCTGATCGACCGCTACTTCAAACGACCTGTCACGCGCAGCCCGCTGGGCATCGGCGACGACTGCGCGTTGCTGGCGCCGGCGCCCGGCATGCAGCTGGCCGTCTCCACGGACATGCTGGTCGAGGGCCGGCATTTCCTGTCGACCGTCGATCCGTTCGCTCTGGGTCACAAAGCCCTGGCGGTGAACCTCAGCGACCTGGCTGCCTGCGGCGCGAAGCCGCTGGCGTTTTCGCTGGCGCTGTCGCTGCCGCGCGTCGACGAGTCCTGGCTGGACGCTTTTTCGCGCGGCCTGTTTGCGCTGGCCGACGCCCACGGCTGCGAACTGGTCGGCGGCGACACCACGCAGGGACCGCTCAACATCTGCATCACCGTCTTCGGCGAGGTGCCGACGGGCCAGGCGTTGCTGCGCTCCGGCGCCCGCGACGGCGACGACATCCATGTCAGCGGCTCGCTGGGCGACGCCCGCCTGGCGCTGGAAGTTTTTCGCGGCCGGCTGTCGGTGCCGGGTGAAGTGTTCGAAGCCGCCCGCCAGCGTCTGGAGCAACCGCAGCCGCGCGTGGCACTTGGCCTGGCGTTGCGCGGCATCGCGAGCTCCGCGATCGACGTCAGCGACGGCTTGCTGGGCGATCTGGGTCACATCCTGCAGCAGTCCGGCGTCGGGGCGCGGATCGATTCACAGACCGCCCTGGGCCTGTTGGCGGCCGGCGAAGCCGGGGCAATGGCGTCCGGTTTGCTAGCGCAGGAAACCCGGCTCGAACTGGTGCTGGCGGGCGGCGACGATTACGAACTGCTGTTCACCGCGCCCGCTTCGATCCGCGCCAATGTGCAGGCGGCGGCCAGCGCCTGCGCCACGCCGGTGACGCGAATCGGCCGGATCGAGCGCGAGACCGGCGTCCGCCTGGTGCGGGCGGACGGCACGCTGATGCAGGGCCGCTACCCGTCGTTCGACCATTTCAAGTGAACACACTGACGCGGATCCTCGTCCAGGTGCTGGCGCTGCTGCCGCTGATCGCATGCGCTGCCGCGTCGGCCAGGGAATTGCGCGGGGTGGTGAGCCATGTGACCGATGGCGACACGATCTGGGTGCGGCCAGCGGGCGGCCCGGCGGTACCGGTCCGGCTGCAGGGCATCGACGCTCCTGAAATCTGCCAGGCCTTCGGACGCCAGTCGCGCGACGCGCTGGCCGCGCGCCTGCTGCGGCGGCCGGTGCAGGTGACGATCCGCGCCCGCGATATCCATCACCGCAGCGTCGGGCGGGTCGAGCTGCAGGGACAGGACGTCGGCGCCTGGCTGGTCGCCGGCGGCTATGCCTGGTCGACGCGATCGCGCAATCGCTCCGACTCCTACGCCGACGAGCAAGCGCAGGCGCGCCAGGCAGGGCGCGGACTGTGGGCCGCCGCCGCGCAGGAGCCGCGCCTGTTTCGCAGGCGCCATGGCAGTTGCCACGAAGCTGCCTCACCCTGACGGTTTGTATGATGGATTGAAGGAGACGCGCCATGAAGATCACACGCATCACCGCCGTGCCACTGTCGTACCGGCTGCCCGAGGGCAAGACCGTGACCATGGGCATCGGCAGCACGCTCAAACGTGACGCCATCATCATCCGGGTCGAAACCTCGGAGGGCATCACCGGTTATGGCGAAGCGCATCCCGGGCGCAGTCCCGGCGCCATCGTGAGCCTGGTGCACAACACCTTGCAGCCCTTGCTCACGGGCCTGGACGCCACCGACTGCGTCGGGGCCTGGCAACGCGTGCACCGCATGCAGCTGTCCAGCCATGGCCTGGGCGCCGGCACCTGCCTGGCGCTGTCGGGGATCGACATGGCGCTGTGGGACATCCGCGGCAAGGCGGCGAAGATGCCTTTGTATGCGTTGCTGGGCGGCAGCCGGCGCCGGATCCCGGCTTACGCCGGAGGCATCTCGATGGGCTTCCAGCCAGCCGGCGCGCTGGCCGAAGAAGCCCAGAGCTACGTGGCGCAGGGCTACAAGGCTGTCAAGCTGCGGATCGGCGACAGCGCCAGCAACGACATCGAGCGGGTGCGCAAGGTGCGCGCGGTCCTGGGCGGCGACATCGACATCCTGACCGACGCCAATACCGGCTACACCATCGCGGACGTGCGCCGTGTCATGCCGGTGCTGGCCGAGATCCAGGCCGGCTGGCTGGAGGAGCCGTTTGCGTGCAACGACTGGGCCTCGTACCGCGAAGCCGCCAGGATCTCGGCGCTGGTGCCGCTGGCCGCGGGCGAGAACCACTTCACCCGCTTCGAGTTCGCCTTGATGCTGGAAGCCCGCGCGGTGCAGGTCTGGCAGCCCGACCTGTCCAAGAGCGGCGGCATCACCGAATGCCTGCGCATCGCCGCCATGGCCTCGGCCTTCCGCATCCCGCTGCACGCTCACAGCTCGGCCACCGGCCTGAACCACGCCGCCTCGCTGCACTTCCTGGCGGCCACCGAGAACGCGGGTTACTTCGAGGCCTGCGTCTCGAAGTACAACCCGTTCCGCGACATGTTCGGCAGCACCTTCGCGATCGGCGCCGACGGCTGCGTCGAGCCGCCGGGCGGTCACGGCATCGGCGTCGAAGTCGACGAATCGATCTTCGACAAGTACCCGCTGATCGACGGCCCCGGCTACGTCGTGAAGTTCTGATCCGCCCCGGCTTCCACAAAGACAAGGAGACCCGCATGCATTCAATCCTGCGTTCCCGGCTCGCCCGCCTGCTGGCGCCGCTGTGCCTGGGGCTCGCGCTGGCCGGCGCCGCCCTGGCCGCCGACGACTATCCGAGCAAGCCCACCCGCATCGTCGTGCCCTACCCGCCCGGCGGCTTCAACGACACGCTGGCCCGCACCGTCGGCGACCGACTGTCGAAAACCTGGAAGCAATCGGTGGTGGTCGACAACCGGCCCGGCGGCAACACCGTGCTCGGCAACGGCATCGTGGCCAAGTCGGCGCCCGACGGCTACACGATCCTGGTCACGCCGCTGCCGTTCTCGGCGCTGCCATCGCTGTATGGCGCCAAGCTGCCCTACGACGCGCTGAAGGACTTCACGCCCCTGGTCTGGGCCGGCAGCACCCAGAACGCGCTGGTGGTGCGCAACGACCTGGGCATCAACAACGTGCGCGAGCTGATCGCCTACGCCCGGCAGAATCCCGGCAAGCTCAATTTCGGCTCCACCGGGTCCGGCTCGTCCAACCACCTGTCGATGGAATTGTTCATGAGCATGACCGGCGTCAAGCTGACCCACGTGCCCTACAAGGGCAGCGCGCCGGCGGTGCTGGCGATGCTGAGCGGCGAGATCGACGTGCTGTTCGACAACGTGCCGAACGTGGTGCAGCAGATCAAGGCCGGCAAGCTCAAGCCGCTGGCGGTGACCGGCGCCACCCGCACCGCGCTGCTGCCGGAGACGCCCACCGTGATGGAAGCCGGCGTCCCCGGCTACGAAGTGACGGTCTGGTTCGGCATGCAGATGCCGGCGGGCACCCCCAAGGCGGTGGTCGATCGCGCTAACCAGGACATCGTGCGGATCCTGCGCGACCCCGAGGTGGTCAAGCTGTTCCGCGACCAGGGCGTGGAAGTGGTGGCCAGCAGCCCCGAGGCATTCAGCGACCTGGTGCAACGGGAAGTGCGCAAGTGGACCAAGGTGGTGACCGACGCCAACGTCCGGATCGAGTGAGCCCACGCAGCAAACCATGACCGACGCGCTCAATCCGCCGCTCAATCCGCCGATCCATCCGCCGACGCTGCGACCGACATGGCGCTTCATGCTGTCGCATCCGGCGCATTTGGTGGCGCTCGGCTTCGGCGCCGGGCTGTCGCCGATCGCGCCGGGCACCGCGGGCACGCTCTGGGCCTGGGTCGCGTGGCTGCTGCTGGCGCAGTGGCTATCGCCGGCCGCGCTCGGCCTGGTGATCGCGGTCTCGCTCGGGATCGGCTGGTGGGCTTGCACCGTCACCGCGCGCAACATGCGCTTGCTGGACCCGGGCAACATCGTCTGGGATGAGGTGGTCGCTTTCTGGATCGTGCTGTGGCTGCTGCTGCCGGCCGGCTTCGGCGCGCAGCTGGTGGCCTTTGCGTTGTTCCGCATCCTGGACGCAGTCAAGCCGGGTCCGATCGCCTGGGCCGACGACCTGTTCCACGGCTTCGGCTGGAAAGGCGGCCTGGGCATCCTGCTCGACGACCTGGTCGCCGCCTTGTGCGTGCTGCTGCTGATCGCAGCCTGGAGGGTCTGGTGAGCGACGGTTCCGCGCCGCTGCCGGAGCTGGAGCTGGAGCTTGAGCTGAATGTCGCGGTCGCCCACTTGGCCGAGCTGCTCATGGCCAGGGGCTGGAAGCTCGCCACCGCCGAAAGCTGCACCGGCGGCATGATCGCCGCCGCCTGCACTGACCTCGCTGGCTCCAGCCTCTGGTTCGACCGCGGCTTCGTCACCTATTCCAACGCAGCGAAAAGCCAATCGCTGGGGGTCGACGCCGGCTTGATCGAAGCCCAGGGCGCCGTCAGCGAAGTGGTCGCGCGCGCCATGGCGTTCGGCGCGGTGCGCCAGTCGCAGGCCCAGGTGGGAGTCGCCGTGACCGGAGTGGCCGGACCCAGCGGCGGCAGCGACGCCAAGCCGGTCGGCAGCGTGTGGTTCGGCTTCCAGGTGGACGGCGTGCTCAGCAGCGAAACCCGGCGCTTTGCCGGCGACCGCGCCGCAGTGCGCGCGGCGACGGTGCGCCACGCACTGAACCGCCTGCTGCAATTGCTGGCGCCCGGAGCTCCGCCCTGAACGAACCGGTTCCGGCTCAGGCCGGATGGGAACCGCGAATCCTTCCGGCTCAGGCCGGAAGGGGATGCTACGAATCCTCCCGGCTCAGGCCGGAAGGATGTGCGACTGAACCCCGCGCCGCGGCGCCGGACCGACTGCGGGAGCAAACCCCAGCCGCGTCCACATCTGGACGGTGTAGCGCGGCGCCGGTGCCTGCACCAACTCGTGGATCTGCGCATAGGGCTGCGCCTGCTCGGGATACTCCTGCAGCGCTTGGGACAGCGGCTGCATAGCCAGTCCTTGCGCTGTCGCCGCCAGCTGCGCCCGCGCATAGGCGCGGCCGGCATTGACCTGGGTCTTGCGGTCGTTGCCTTCGGTCACCATCCAGAAGAAACCGGGGGTCTGCTCCAGCTTGGCATTGAAGCTCTTGATCTGGCTGGTGATCGCGCTATCGCCTGGTGCCGGCGGCTTGCTGCGATCGAACATCCCGAGCGTCACCAACGTCCGCACCATCGGCGAATTGAGCGACACACCGTCCCGGTGTTTTGCAATCTCGGCCGGGCCGACGCGCATCACGCGTAACGTCTCCATGATGGTTCGCGGTGTCTCCAGCTCGATGCGCCAGGCGTCGGCCGCAATCGCCCGATGCCGCTGCAGCAGCGCCGGATCGGAAGGGCCCGCAAAACCGGTGCGGATCGGATACGGGGTCACGCTGGCCGTGATCGCCTGCAGTTGGGCCGCGGAGGGGACCTCGGGCAAGTAAGCCTCGCGATTGGTGCGACGCGCCAGGATCTGGGCGAACAGCGGATCGGGCCGAACCCTGGCGTCAGCGACCAGCTTGATGCGCGCGGTCGGTCGCCGGTCGGGGGCGCCGGCGCCGAAGTCGCCCTGCGGAAACAGCTCGATGTCGGCCCGCAATCCCTTTTGCCGCGCGGCCAGGTCCAGCAGTTCGACGAAGGTGCCCTGGCTCATCATGATCTGCCTGGACAACGGATCGGTTTCGGGCAACAGCCGGGTCAGGTCGCAATACAGCGTGATCTCGTCCGGTTGCCGCAGGTCGACCAAC
>JAJAZH010000397.1 GCA_026785815.1 Ramlibacter sp.
AACTGTGGCGAGATGCCCCCGGGCGGCTCAACAAAATCGCGGGGGCCGCCACGCGGGTGCGGCGGGTGGCTACCGGCTGGGAGCCGCAGTTCACCGTGGCGCTGGACAGCGTGATCTCGCTGGCGACAGTGATGGACCTGGTCCAGGCGTTTTACGAACTGCAGCCACCGACCCGGCTGCGGCTTCGCAACGAGGCCTTGTCGGGGACCCTGGAGGCGCTGACCTCGGGCCAGGCCGACCTGGCCATCGGCATTCCGATCGAGCCCGGCACGGCCGCTGGCCTGCAGTCGCGCGCCCTGGGAGAACTGGCCTTCGTCTACGCGGTCGCCCCGCACCATCCACTGGCGAATGCGAAGGAGCCGCTGGCCGACGAGCTCCTGCAGCAGCATCGCGTCGTCGCCGCCGCCGACTCGGTGCAGCGAGGCAGCGGCATCAGCGTCGGCCTGATGGCGGGCCAGGACGTGCTGACGGTGCCGAACATGCACGCCAAGCTGGAGGCGCAACTGCGGGGCCTCGGCGGCGGCTTCGTGCCAGAACCGATGGCCAGCGCGCACGTCCAGGCCGGGCGGCTGGTGATCAAGCAGGTGGCGCGGCCGGACCGCACCGCGCGCCTGCATTACGCGTGGCGCACTCCCCGGCTCGGGCCGGGCCGCGCGTTGCAATGGTGGTTGTCGCAACTTGAGCGCGAGAGCACTCGCCAGGCGCTGCTGACCCGCCATGAGGCCACCTGGAGCGTGCGTTAGAGTAGTCACGAACCCCTGGATCAAAACCGATGCCCCCTCGCCCGTCCGCCGCCGCCCCCCAAAACATTGCCGTCATCGGCGCCGGCATCGCCGGGCTCGCCTGCGCTCGCACCCTGTCGCAAGCCGGGCGCAAGGTGACGGTGTTCGAGCAAGGCGACCAGGTCGGCGGACGCATGAGCAGTTGCGAGACGGCTTTCGGCACCTTCGATCACGGCTCCCAGTACTTCACGGTGCGCGACCCGCGCTTCGCGCTGGCACTGGCGACGGCGCCGGGATCGTTCAAGCCGTGGAGCGCGACTGCGGTGCGGGTGCTCGATCCGCACGGACGGGTCGCGGAGGCAGCCCTGCGCTCACGCGAGCCGCACTTTGTCGGAGCGCCCCGCATGGACGCCGTGCCGACCCAGTGGGCGCGTCCGCTGCTCGACGCCGGTGCAGTGGAACTGCGCACGCGGGTCACGAGAATCGAACGCGACGCGCTGGACAGCGATCGCTGGCAGCTGCAGACCAGCGGTGCCGAAGACACGAGCCATGTCTTTTCCGGGTTCGACGCCGTCTTGCTGGCGTTTCCCTGCGCCGCGGCGCGGGCCCTGCTGCGGGCTTCCTCGCAGTCGGCTTTGAGCAGGAAGATGGACGACGTGGAAGTGGCGCCTTGCTGGAGCCTGATGCTGGCCTTTCCGAATGCGGTGCAACCCACGCTCTGCACGTTGGGCCCGCAATGGAACGCCGCGCTCTCGACCCACCACCGGATCGCCTGGCTGGCCCGTGAGTCGTCCAAACCCGGGCGCAGTTCGGTCGAGCGCTGGACGGTGCAGGCCAGCCCGGCGTGGTCGCAGGAACACCTGGACGACGATGAGGCCACGGTGCTGGCCAAGCTGCACAAGGCTTTTGCCGAAGTGACGGGGATCCGGGTCCAGCCGGCCTATGCCGAGGTCTTCCGCTGGCGCAATGCCAAGACGGTCAAGCCGCTGGGCCAGCCGATGCTGTGGGAAGCCGGCTCCGGCCTGGGCGCCTGCGGCGACTGGTGCATCGGCCACCGGGTCGAAGACGCTTTCGTCTCCGGCCTGGAACTGGCGCTGGCCGTCGTCCGCCGCTAGGGTGCAGAAGTGGCAAGCGTGGGGGCCACATTGAGCGTCGCCGGGCCGCCCCAAGACGCGAAGGCCCCCTTGGGGGGCAGCGCAGTCCACGAAGTGGCAAGCGTGGGGGCCACATACATTGGTCGGTTCGCGCCCTCCCCGACTGGGCCACTGCATGATGGCTCCTTGGTCGCGGCCCTGGCCAGCTGGCTCGATGCGCGGGCGCACGGTGGCCGCTGGCTGGTGCGGATCGAAGATGTGGACAGACCGCGCTGCGTTCCCGGAGCCGCCGAAATCATCCTGCAGCAACTGGCCGAACTGGCACTGGTGCCTGATGCTGCGCCGGCATGGCAATCGGAGCGCGAACCGCTCTACCGGCAGGCGCTGGAGCGCCTGATCGGCCAGGCCGCCGCCTATCCGTGCGCCTGCTCCCGCAAGGACATCGAGGCTGCCCTGGCGGCGCAAGGCGATCTGCGGCCACGGCACGGCGAGCTGGTCTATCCGGGCAGCTGCCGGCACGGCCTGGGTGGCCGGGCGGCCCGGGCCTGGCGCTTCCGCACCGACGGATGCGGAATCGGGCGATCCGGCACCGATGGATGCGGGACGGGGCGATTCGGCACCGGTGGATCCGGCGGCGGCGCCGGTTTGGTCCGATGGCATGACCGCCGGCTGGGCCCGCAACAGCAGGATGTCGAACGCGAGGTCGGCGACTTCGTGCTGAAACGCGCCGACGGCCTGTGGGCTTATCAGCTGGCAGTGGTGGTCGACGATGC
>JAJAZH010000398.1 GCA_026785815.1 Ramlibacter sp.
GCAGGAACTCAACGGCGGAACCCGCGTGATCGCCCTGAAATCGGCGCAGATCACCAAGACCCCGGTGCAGAACGTGAAGACGCTGGACACGCCCGCCGGCAAGGTCGGCTACCTGCTGTTCAACGATCACATCGCGCCCTCCGAAGCGCAGCTGATCGCGGCCATGACCAGGCTGAAGGCCGATGGGGTCCAGGACCTGGTGCTGGACATCCGCTACAACGGCGGCGGCCTGCTGGACATCGCCGGCCAGCTGGCCTTCATGATCGCCAGCCCGGCGGCGACCACCGGCACCGTCTTCGAGCGGCTGCAGTTCAACAACAAGAATCCGTTCGGCCTGACCGAGGCCCAGACCACGACGCCGTTCCATTCGACCAGCCTGGGCTTCTCGACCCGGGCCGGCCAGCCGTTACCGCAGCTGGGCTTGTCGCGGGTGACGGTGCTCACCGGCGCGGGCACCTGCTCGGCCAGCGAGTCGATCATCAACGGGCTGCGCGGGGTCAACGTGCAGGTGACGCAGATCGGTGCCACCACCTGTGGCAAGCCGTACGGCTTCATTCCGCAGGACAACTGCGGCACGACTTATTTCGCGATCCAGTTCAAGGGCGTCAACAACCAGAATTTCGGCGACTACGCCGATGGCCTGGCGCCGACTTGCACCGTGCCCGACGACTTCAGCAAGCCACTGGGCGATTCGGCCGAGGGCCAGCTGGCCGCGGCGCTCAGCTTCCGCAGCAGCGGCATCTGCCCGCCGGTCACGATGGCGGCGACGAAGAGCGGCTTGCTGCCAGGAATCGGAGAGGCGCTGACTGATTCGAAGTCGCCGGCCCGGACCAGCCGCTTTCTGCGCGACGGCGCGCTCATGCGCCGCTGAAATCCTGCTGCGCCACCACGCGCAGCACGCCTTCGCCGTACGCCTCCAGCTTTTTGGCGCCCAGGCCGCTGACGCCCTGCAACTCCCGCAGGGTGTTCGGCGCCAGGGCCGCGATTGCCGCCAATGTCGCGTCGTGAAAGATCACGTAGGCCGGCAGGTTGTGCGCCCGCGCCACCTCCGCTCGCCACGATTTCAACGCCGCGAAGCGCGCCTGGCCTTCCACCGTCAGCGCGGCTGCCGCTGCGGATGGCGCGGACGAGCCACCGCTGCGCGGGGTCCGGCGCCGCTCGGCCGGCGCGGACACCGACTCCCGCAGCAGCACCTGCAACTCGCCCTTGAGCACGGCGCGCGAACCTTCGGTGAGCTGCAAGGTATTGAACGCCTGCGAGTCGACGGCCAGCGAGCCGGTCGCGATCAGCTGGCGCAGCACGCCGCGCAACTGGGCTTCGCTGAACGCCGCGCCGAGGCCGAAGGTGGAGACCGACTGGTGGCCGAACTGCGTCACTTTCTCGGTCGCCTTGCCGCGCAGGATGTCCATCATGTGGCCCGCGCCGAAGCTGATGCCCGTCATCTGCTGCACCCGGTAGATGGTCGAGAGCAGCTTGCGCGCGGCGTCGGTGCCGTCCCAGATCTGCGGCGGTGTCAGGCAGTTGTCGCAGTTGGAGCATGTTGCCCCCACGGTCGGCCCTGCTGCGGGCGAGGCGTGGACGTATTCCTCCCCGAAGTAATGCAGCAGGCGCACCCGGCGGCAGTCCGTGGCTTCGGCCAGCGCCAGCAGCGCATCGAGCTTGCCGCGCATCACCTGCTTGAATTCCTCGCCGGCCGGGCTCTCGTCGATCATGCGGCGCTGGTTCACCACGTCCTGCAGGCCGTACGCCATCCAGGCTGCGGCCGGCAGGCCATCCCGACCGGCCCGTCCGGTCTCCTGGTAGTAGCCCTCGATGTTCTTGGGCATGTCGAGGTGGGCCACGAAGCGGACATCCGGCTTGTCGATGCCCATGCCGAAGGCGATCGTCGCCACCATCACCACGCCGTCTTCGCGCAGGAAGCGGTCCTGGTGGCGCTGCCGTACGTCCGCATCCAGCCCGGCGTGGTACGGCAACGCGTTGATGCCTTGCGCGCTCAGCGTCTGTGCGATCTCTTCCACCCGCTTGCGCGACTGGCAGTAGACGATGCCGCTGTCGTGCCCAGCCGGACCCGCGTGGTCGCGCTGGATGAAGCGCAGCAACTGCTGGGTCGCTTCCTTCTTCTCGACGATCGAATAGCTGATGTTGGGCCGGTCGAAGCTGCTGACGAACTGGCGCGCCTGCTCGAGCTGCAGCCGCTCGACGATGTCGGCGCGTGTGATGTCGTCGGCGGTGGCCGTCAGGGCCACGCGCGGCACGCCGGCATAGCGCTCGTGCAGCACCGTGAGCGCCCGGTACTCGGGCCGGAAATCGTGGCCCCACTGGCTCACGCAATGGGCCTCGTCGATGGCGAACAGGCTGACCTGGCCGCGTTCGTGCATCTGGTCGAGAAGCGCCAGGAAACGCGGCGTGGTCACCCGCTCGGGTGCGGCATACAGCAGCGTGATCTCGCCGCGCAGCATCCGCTTCTCGACCGCGTTGGCCTGCTCGCCGGTGAGGGTGGAATTGAGGAAGTCGGCCTCGACGCCGGCTTCGTGCAGCGCGCCGACCTGATCGTGCATCAGCGCGATCAGTGGCGACACCACGATGGCGACGCCGTGGCCGGCGCGCTGCCGGGCGATGGCCGGGATCTGGTAGCACAGGGACTTGCCGCCGCCGGTCGGCATCAGCACCAGCGCGTCGCCGCCGCCGATCACGTGATCGACGATCGCCGCCTGCGGGCCGCGGAACTGCCCGTAGCCGAAGACCTCGTGCAGGATGGTTTGGGGGGCGGGGGCAGACGTCAGCAAGATGGGGCGTATTGTCCCGGAACGGCGCGGCGCCGAGCTCCTTCACTAAAATGGCCGCACCATGAAACCGATCACCTACACCCGGGGCCAGGCGCTTCCCGCCTTGCTGAAGCGTCGTATCCTGGTCCTGGACGGCGCGATGGGGACG
Organism: Ramlibacter sp.; assembly: GCA_026785815.1. Classification (GTDB taxonomy): domain Bacteria; phylum Pseudomonadota; class Gammaproteobacteria; order Burkholderiales; family Burkholderiaceae_C; genus Ramlibacter. The sequence goes on from JAJAZH010000398.1 coordinate 2,935, forward strand.
ATGATCCAGCGCTTCAAGCTGACCGAGGCCGATTACCGCGGCATCACGCATGCCGGCAGCGATGGCGCCGTCGGGCGCTTCCAGGACCATCCGAAAGACTTGAAGAACAACGGCGAGTTGCTCAGCCTGACGCGGCCCGACGTGATCCGCGACATCCACGAGGGCTACCTCGCGGCCGGCGCCGACATCATCGAGACCAACACCTTCGGCGCCACCAGCATTGCCCAGGACGATTACCTGCTGGGCCCGCTGGCGCGCGAGATGAACCTCGAATCGGCCAGGATCGCGCGCGCCGCCGCCGACAAGTTCTCGACGCCGGAGTGGCCGCGGTTCGTGGCCGGCGCGCTGGGCCCGACGCCCAAGACTGCCAGCATCAGCCCGGACGTGAACGATCCCGGCGCCCGCAACGTCGACTTCGAGACGCTGCGCGCCGCCTATTACGAGCAGGTGGAGGCGCTGGTCGAGGGCGGCAGCGACCTGCTGCTGCTCGAGACCATCTTCGACACGCTCAACGCCAAGGCAGCGCTGTTCGCCATCGACGAATACTTCGACAATTCCGGCGAGCGGCTGCCGCTGATCATCAGCGGCACCGTCACGGATGCATCGGGCCGGATCCTGAGCGGCCAGACCGTGACGGCGTTCTGGTACAGCGTGCGGCACGCGCAGCCGCTGGCGGTCGGTTTGAACTGCGCGCTGGGCGCGGCGCTGATGCGGCCCTACATCCAGGAGCTGCACCGGGTCGCCGGCGACACCTATATCTGCTGCTACCCCAACGCCGGCCTGCCCAACCCGATGAGCGACACCGGCTTCGACGAAACGCCGGAGGTCACGTCGCGGCTGTTGCGGGAGTTTGCGGCCGAAGGCCTGGTCAATATCGTCGGTGGCTGCTGCGGCACGACGCCCGAGCACATCGGCGCCATTCGCGACGCGGTGCAGCCGTTGGCGGCGCGTTCGCTGAAACGCGAGTTCTTCTACAGGGAAGCGGCCTGAACCGTCCGGCCCAGCACCTCTGTGCGGCCGGGAGTGGCGACGCGAAGCCCGGACCGCGCCAGCAATTCGGCGAATCCGGCGCCGGCCAGCACCTCGAATTCATTGCTGCGGGCTGCCCCGATGGACTCGGCCGGCGGCCCGTCCAGCGCCGCATGGCACATCAGCAGGTCGCCGTCCCCTGCCTGTTCCAGCCACCGGCCCAGCCGCGCGCGGTAGCCGGCGGCGTCACCCTGGAAATCGTAGACCCCGACCAGGTGGCTGTTCTGCCGAAAGCCGTGCGCCGCCGCCAGCCGGCTCAACGCCGCGCAGCCCAGCTGCTCGATCAGCCAGGGCTTGAACTCTCGAGGCCGAACGTGCTGCGGCCGGCGGGTGCTGCGCAGCCATGGCAGGCGACCTGCGTATCGCCTGACCAGCGCGTCGCACAGCAGTTCGCGCACGACCGGCAGCTGGTGCACGTGCTGGTGCCCGTCGACGTGATCCGGGGCCCGGCCCAGATGCTGCTCGAAGCAATCCAGCTGGCGGTCGATTTCCGCGGCCAGCGCCGCGCGGTCGAGGCAGCGGGCGAGCGAGAGGGAGATGAGGCGGTGCAGCGGCCGGCGCAGTCGCGGCTCGAGCGGATTCTCGGTCAGGTCCAGGTGCAGGCCCAGGTCCATCGTGCCCGGGGCGAGGCGGCGCAGTGCCGCCGCGCCGGCCGCCCACTGGGGTGCGCCGACCATGCAGCTGGTCGCGCTGATGCGGCCCTGGTCTGCCAGCGCCAGCACTGCCCGGTTGACGCCGTCATGCAGGCCGAAGTCGTCGACGCAGATGGCCAGGGTGCGGCCGCTGGCGGTGGAGTGGACCATCTCAGTCGATCCCGGCCCCAGACGGAGCGGCGGTGAAGGGCGGACCGCGGCGGCTTGCGACCTTCGTCGCTGTGGGCTGCGCCGCCGCCGCTGTCCACCTGGCGGTCGTGGTGTTCCTGGTGGGTCGGCACGGGCAGTTGCCACTGGTGGCCAACGTGGTCGGCTGGATGGTGGCCTTCTGCGTTTCCTTCACCGGCCACTGGCTGTTGACCTTCCGCGCCCGGTCCGCGCCGCCAGCGCGTGCCGCCCGGCGCTTCCTCGCCGTCTCGATGGCCGGCTTCGCCGCCAACGAACTGGCGTACGCCGCCGTACTTCGGTGGAGCGGTTTGCGGTACGACCTGGTGCTTGCCGGCGTGCTGGTTGGCGTCGCTGTCATGACCTACCTTCTTGGCTCACGCTGGGCTTTCCTTGGCAAGCCGCTGAGTTGAGCGCGCCCGCAGGCCGGCCCCGCAGCTGCCACAGCGCGGTTCCGCCGCTGGTGTGGACGATGGGCAGACCCTCGAGCAGCGGATAGCGGCGCACCAGCGTCATCGGCCCGAGCAGCCAGCTGGTCGCGGCGGCGCAGGCGATTTCGAGCCCGGCCTCGGGCAGCAGCAGTACCCGTTGCGCTGTCGCCGGCGCAAACCGGCCCGCGTCCGACAGCTCCCTGTGCCAGTTGTCGCGCTGCGCCACCTCCGGGTCGGCCCAGTCGTCGACGACCAGCACCGGGTCGCGAAGGCGCGCGTAGAACGCCACGTCGAAGTAGTACTCCTGCAGGAAGATGACCGGGTCGCCGGGCGCCATCCGGCTGGCCAGCAGCCGCGCCAGCTCGCGCGTGGAATTCTGAGGGTGGGAGGCGACCACGCCGATGGCAGCCAGGCAGGCGGCGGCGCCCAGGGCCGCGCTCAGCTGCCACCAGCGGCGCGCGCGCAGCCACAGCACGTCAGCGGCATCGCCGGCCAGGAACGCCAGCGGCAGCGTTGCCGGCAGGATGTAGCCCGCCAGCTTGGACTGCGGCAGCGAAAAGAACAGCGTCACCAGCAGCAGCCACAGCCACATCAGCTTGCGCACCGGCCCGCGCACCGGGTCGCTCCAGTACGCCGCCCGCGCGGCCCAGGCCAGCCAGGCCGACCAGGGAAGGGCCAGCAGCGCCAGCAACGCCGGGAAGAACCACCAGGGCTGGGCGTTGTTGAATCCGGTCCCGGAAAAGCGGCTGAAATGCTGGACCACGACGAAGTAATGAGCAAACTGGTCGTAGCGCAGCTGCATGGCGACGAACCAAGGCCCGGCCACCGCCAGGAACAGCACGATTCCGGGCAACCACAACAGCCGTGTCAGCGCTCGCGGCCGTCCCAGCAGCAGCAGCCAGGCCAGCAACACCATGCCCGGCAGGACCAGCCCGATCAGCCCTTTGGCCAGCACCGCAAGGGCAGCGAAACCATAGGCGAGCAGCAGGGCCGGCCGGCGCGACGCGGCCGCCGGATCGAGCAGGGCGGCGTGGGCGAACGCCAGGATGCTGACGCCGATGCAGCCGGCCACCAGCATGTCCAGGTTGGCGAACTGGGCAGCGAAGTACACCAGCGGCTGGGTCACCAGCGCCACCAGCGCCAGGCTGGCGGTCCGAGGCCCGCCCCAGTGCCGCGCGAACACGAACAGCGCGACCGCCCCGGCGGCGGCACCGAGCAGCGAAGCCAGGCGGCCTGCCCATTCGTTCATGCCGAACAGCGCCAGCGAGGCGGCGGTCAGCCAGTAGAACAGCGGCGGCTTGTGGAAATAAGGCAGGGCGTCCAGCGTCGGCGTCAGCCACTGGCCCGAACGCAGCATTTCCCAGGCGACGCCGACATAGCGCCCTTCGTCGGGCAGCATCAGCGGCCGGATCCAGCCCGACGCCGCCAGCCAGGCAATTGCGGCGACCAGCGGCAGCCAGGCTGCGGCGCCGGAACGGGCGGTCACGGCCGTCCGACGGGGTGAACCGCAAGGCCGCGGCCCAGTTCACGGCGGACCACATACAGCGGCCTGGCCTTGACCTCCTCGAAGATGCGGGCGATGTATTCGCCGAGGATGCCAAGGAAGATCATCTGCACGCCCAGGAAGCACAGCAGGCTGACGACGATGGTGGTCCATCCCGAAATCGGGTGGCCCCACAGCAGGTAGCTCAAGGTCAGGAAGGCGCCGTAGGCCAGGCCTGCCAATGCCATGCAGCCGCCCACCACGGTGACGATGCGCAGCGGCCAGGTCGCGAACGAAGTCAGCCCGTCCAGCGACAGGTGGACCAGCCGCTGCAGGCCGAAATGGCTGCGGCCATGGGCGCGGGCGTCCGGCTGATAGGGAATGGCCACGGCGTCGAAGCCGATCCAGGCGTACAGGCCTTTCATGAAGCGGTTGCGCTCGGGCAGGGCCAGCAGGGCGTTCACAGCCGAGCGGTCCATCAGCCGGAAATCGCCGCCGCCCTCGGGTACCTTGAAGCGGTGGAAGTGATTGAGCAGCGTATAGAACAGCCGCGCTCCCACGCGCTTGACGATGCCCTCCTCATCGCGGTTGGTGCGCACTGCATACACCATGTCGGCGCCCTTGTGCCAATGCGCCATCATCTCGGCGATCAGCGCCGGCGGGTGCTGCAAGTCGGCGTCCATGAGCACCACCACGTCGCCGGCAGCCGCCTCCAGCCCGGCGGTCAGCGCCGCCTCCTTGCCGAAGTTGCGCGACAGCTGGATCACCCGGAAGCCGGGAAGGCCGGCCCAGTCCCGCATCACGGCCGCCGTTCCGTCGGTGCTGCCGTCGTCGACCAGGATCACCTCCCAGGCCGAGGCCAGAGTCGGGAGCAGCTCGCACAGCAGGGGCAGCACGATGTCGAGGTTGCGTGCCTCGTTGCGGCATGGAAGCACGCAGGACATGGTCGGGCGGGCGCTGCGGTCCGAACGGGGTTCGGGCGGCAGGCCCTCATCCGTGCTGGCGAGGAAACGCGCTTCGCGAAGTGTGTCCATGGGATTCCCCGAAAGGCCCTTCAGTAGGTTCTGTTGACTTAAAGCCGGCTTAACGCCCGATCTTACGGAACGTGGCGAACCCTCAACGAGCAGCATACAGCCCGTGCAGGGGACAATGCGGGATGAAAGCACCCGCCCGCCTGCAGTCCCTGATCGACGAGGGTCTGATCGACACCGTGGTGCGCCAGCTCATGAGCGGCAAGGAAGCGATGGTCTACGTGGTCCGGCGCGGCGA
>JAJAZH010000399.1 GCA_026785815.1 Ramlibacter sp.
CTCACCACCAACCTCACCGCGTTCTTCCGCGAGCCGCATCACTTCGAGCTGCTGGCCGGCCGGGCTGCCGCGCGTTCGCGCAAGGGCTTGCCGCCGATGCGGATCTGGAGCAGCGCCTGTTCGACCGGCGAGGAAGCCTGGTCGATCGCGATGGTGCTGCGCGAAGCGGGCTGCGCGGGCGACATCCGGGCCAGCGACATCGACTCGGAAGTGCTGCGCACCGCCAACACCGGTGTCTACCGCAGCGAGCGGGTGGCCGACCTGGAGCCGGGGCGGCTGAAGAAGCATTTCCTGCGCGGCACCGGCGCCAACGACGGCCTGGTGACGATCCGTCCGGAACTGCGCGGCATGGCCCGCTTCTTCCAGCTCAACCTGCAGTCGCCCGAGTGGCCGCGCCAGGACCGCTACGACGTGATCTTCTGCCGCAACGTGGTGATCTACTTCGACCGGGAGGCGCAGCAGCGGCTGGCGGGGCGCTTCGCCGACATGCTGGTGCCCGGCGGCCTGCTGGTCGTTGGCCACTCCGAGAGCTTCCCGGCGGGCAACGCCGCATTCCGCTCCTGCGGGCGCACTGCGTACGAACGCGTGGCCGGCTAGGTCGGTCGCGATTTTCATGGAGCACACCGCCCCGATCCGCTATTTCGACCGGGCCTTCCAGGTCGAAGCGGTCAAGATCCTGCCCGGCCAGTACTACGCTGCCAGCGGCGACGGCGCCATCACCACCGTGCTCGGTTCCTGCGTTTCCACCTGCCTGTGGGACCCGCTGCGGCGGATCGGCGGCATGAACCACTTCATGTTGCCCGGTGACGGCGAGGCCGCCGCGTCGCCGGTGGCGCCGTCAGCGCGCTTCGGCGTCTACGCGATGGAAGTGCTCATCAACGAGATGGTCCACCTGGGAGCTGACCGCCGGCGCATGGTGGCCAAGGTGTTCGGCGGCGGCCGGGTGCTCCAGGGCTTCGATGCGCTGGACGTGGGCGCCAAGAACTGCCAGTTCGTGCTCGAGTTCCTGGCCACCGAAACCATTCCGGTGGTGGCGCGCGACCTGCTGGATGTCTACGCCCGCAAGCTGCATTTCTTTCCAGCCACCGGCAAGGTGCAACTGAAGAAACTGCACATCCTGCCCAACGACACCGTCAACCAGCGCGAGCGCGAGTACCAGTCCCGGCTCGACCACAGCCCCGCCGGCGGCGAGGTCGAGATCTTCCAGAGAACCCGATGATCAAGGTCCTCGTCGTCGACGATTCGGCCGTGATGCGCGCCTTCCTGGGCCGGGTGGTCGCATCGCAGAGCGACATGGAACTGGTCGCGGTCGTCGCCGATCCGGTGCTGGCGATCGAACGCATCCGGCAGAAGGCGCCCGATGTCATCACGCTCGACGTCGAGATGCCGCGCATGAACGGGCTCGACTTCCTGGCGCGGCTGATGTCGGTGCGGCCGCTGCCGGTGATCATGATCTCGTCGCTCACGCGCGACGGCGCCGAAACCACGATGCGGGCGCTCGAACTGGGCGCCGTCGATTTCTTCGCCAAGCCGGCCAACCTGGCCGAGCTCGAAGGCAGCGTCCAGGAAATCGCGGAGAAGATCCGCGCGGCAGCCAACGCGCGTGTGGTGCGGCATCGGCTGCAGGCGCCGACACCCGCAGCTGCATCGCTACCGGTGCGCGGCGCGGCGAGCGTCAAGGCCAGCACCCGGGCAACCGGCATAGCGCTAACCGACCGGGTGATCGGCATCGGCGCCTCCACTGGCGGAGTCGAGGCGCTGCGGGAGATCCTGGTGCACCTGCCGGCCCGGATGCCGCCGATCCTGATCGCGCAGCATATGCCGCCAGGTTTCACCGAAACCTTCGCGCGCCGGCTGGATTCGATCTGCCAGATCGGCGTGAGCGAGGCCCAGGACGGCGAGCCGGCGTGTCAGGGAATGGCCTATATCGCCCCGGGCGGCCGGCACCTGATGCTGGCGCGCCGGATGGGCGGCTACCAGTTGAAGTTGACCGACGAGGCGCCGGTGAACCGGCACCGGCCCTCGGTCGATCCGCTGTTCCGTTCCATCGCCAGAGTGGCGGGCGCGCGCGCCATCGGCGTCATGCTGACCGGGATGGGCGGCGACGGCGCCGAGGCGATGCTGGAACTGAAGAATGCCGGCGCCCACACCATCGCACAGGACGAGGCCACCAGCGTGGTGTTCGGGATGCCGCGCCAGGCCATCGCGCTGGGCGGTGTGCGCGAAGTGCTGGGCCTGGGCGAGATGGCGGCCCGGCTGGCCGCGCTGACCAGCGCCTGACCGACGTCTGAACAACCGCCAGGCGGCTGCAGGATCGCGCCGCCGAAGCGCGCAATCCGAAGCGCTCTATCCGAAGCGCGCTGTCCGAAGCGCGCTGTCCGAAGCGCGCTGTCCGAAGCGCGCTGTCTCAGGCGCTCAGCCAGCCGCTGCCGTTGGGACCGTCGGCGACCAGGATGTCGGCTTCGGCGCATCCCAGCGCGCTGGCCAGCACCCGGCGCACCACCTCCGGCCGGTTGTTCTGCTCGCTCAGGTGCGCCGCCAGCACCTGCTTCAGGCCGCGCGGCTGGATCGCCACTGCGATGGCCGCCGCCGCTTCATTGGCCAGGTGACCCCAGGCGCCCCCGACCCGCCGTTTCAGGAACGGCGGATAGATGCTGTCGGCGAGCATCTGCGGATCGTGATTGCATTCGAGCAGCAGCGACTGGCAGCCGGCGAGCTGCTCCAGTACGTGCGCCGTCGCATGGCCGAGATCGGTGAGCAGGCCGAGCCGGAGGTCGCCGTCGCTGCAGGTCAGTTGCAGCGGCTCGCGCGCATCGTGCGGCACGGTGAAAGGTCGCACCTGCAGCGCGCCGATCTCGAACGGCAGCGAATCGCACGCGATCCTCAGCAAGCCGTCGAAGTCCGGTGCCCCGATCGCCATGTAGGTGCCATGGCTCATGTAAACCGGAATCCGCTCGCGCAGGGCCAGTTGGCGCGCGCAGCCGATGTGGTCGCCGTGTTCGTGGGTGACGAAGATCGCGTCGATCTGGTCGGCCAGCATGCCGGCCTGCCGCAGCCGCTTGTCCAGCTGGGGCAAGCCGAGCCCGCAGTCGACCAGCAGGTGCGTGATCCCGATGCCGCCCCGCGCCTGCACCACGGTGGCATTGCCCGAGCTGCCGCTGCCCAGGCTCTTGAATCTCAACATGATTCGTTAATCAGTTGGGGACAGAAATCTGTGACCTTGCGGGACAGACCAGAGGCGCAGCGCTGCTCTGTCCTCAACCGTTCGTCCTGATTATCTAAGGTCGTCAGCGATCACCTGGACGATGCGCTGCGCATTGGCCGAAGCCTCCGGCGTTCCGGTGGCATTGAGCACCGACACGGTGGTCGATTCGCCCTGGCTCTTGAGGTTGATGCGGTACTTGAGCGGCGCCACGTCTTTTTCGGTGCCGCTGAACAGCTTGCCGAAGAAGCCTTTTTCCTTGCGGTCCGCCGTCGGTTCGACATAGCGCACGAAGTAAGTGCCCTGATTTCGGTCGCGGTCCTCGACCGTGAAGCCGGTGCGGTCCAGCGCCAGGCCGACCCGGCGCCAGGCCCGGTCGAAGCCCTCGTCGATCATCACCACCGGCGTGTTGTTCAGGTTCGAGACGCGCGACGTGGCCTTCACTGCGCTGGTCGCCACCAGCGCCTTCGACTGCTCCTGCGGCACGCCGAGGCGGACCATCAACCGGCGCAGGAATTCGGCTTCCAGTTCGGGGTCGGTCGCACGCGGCTGCCAGACGGTCTGGTCCTTCTGGCTGGTGGTGTAGACCTCGGTCATGCCGCGATGGCTGACGTAGACCTCGGTGCCGCCACTGGGCGTGCGCTCGAGCCGGGTGCGGAAGCGGTCGCGCTCGGAGGTGGAGTAGACCGAGTCGAGCAGCTTGCCGATGGTGCTGCGAATGAAGTCCTGCGGCAGCTTGGCCCGGTTCTCGGCCCAGTCGGTTTCCATGATCCCGAGGTTGGACTGGTCCAGCGTCAGCAGGAATCCGTTCTCCTGCCAGAACTCCCGCACCGGGCCCCACAGCTGGTCGGCGGAACGGTTCACCACCAGCCAGCGCTGGGTTCCGGCGCGCTCGATCCGGACGTCGCCCAGGGTGTTGGCCGCGGTCGGCATGCCGGGCGCCGCCTGGCCGACCAGGAAGCTGCTGGCCGTGACCGGGCCGCCGGGGACGGTGTAGCGCGAGTCGCGCGACAGCTGTGACAGGTCCGGTGGCACTTCCAGCGAGACGCCGCGGCCGGCGCTCTTGTAGTCGATCTTCTCGCCCTCGAACACCGTGCATGCGGACAGGGCCGCGCACAGTGCCAGCAGCGCGAATTTTGCAGATTGCTTCAATTCAATTCCTTCAGGATGATTCAATTCGGCGGCCGCTCAGGAGAGCAGGCCGGAAGCGCGCAATGCGGCTTCGACGACAGGGATGTTGGCCTCGGACAGCGGTGTCATGGGCAGGCGCAGGGCCGGCCCGCACAGGCCCAGCCGGTGCATCGCCCACTTCAGGGGAATCGGGTTGCTTTCGACGAACAGGTGCTTGTGCAGCGGCATCAGCCGCAACTGGAGCTCCATCGCGCGCCGGGCGTCGCCGGCCACGGCCGCGACGCAAAGTTCGTGCATCAGCCGCGGCGCGATGTTGGCGGTCACGCTGACGTTGCCCTGGCCGCCACACAGCATCAGCGCCACCGCGGTCGGGTCGTCGCCGGAGTAGACAGAAAATCCCGCCGGCACATCGCGGATCAGCCACTGCGCGCGCTCGATGTTGCCGGTCGCTTCCTTGATGCCGACGATGCCGGGCACTTCGGCCAGCCGCAGCACGGTGTCGTGGGCCATGTCCGCCACGGTCCGCCCGGGCACGTTGTACAGAACGATCGGCAGCTCGCCGGTGGCTTCGGCGATCGCCTTGAAGTGCCGGTACTGGCCCTCCTGGGTCGGCTTGTTGTAGTAGGGAACGACCTGCAACTGGCAGTCGGCGCCGACCTGCTGCGCGAATTTCGCCAGCTCGATCGCTTCCCGGGTGGAATTGGCGCCGCAGCCGGCCATGATCGGCACCCGGCCGGCGGCTTGCTCCACCGCCACGCGGATGATCTCGTGGTGTTCCTGCAGGTTCACCGTCGGCGATTCGCCGGTGGTGCCGACCACGCCGATGCAATCGGTGCCTTCGGCGATGTGCCAGTCGACCAGCTTGCGCAGGGCGGCATAGTCCACGCTGCCGTCGTCGAGCATCGGGGTTGCCAGGGCCACGATGCAGCCTGTAATCGGTGTCATGTCGGTTTTCGTGGGGAAACGGGCATTTTAAAGCCTTGCCCGTCGGTCCCGGGCGCAGGCTGCAAGCGGTGCCGGGGCGGCCCATCCTGCAAGACCGGACGGACCGCCGCAATCCGCTGCACGAACCGCGCCGGCGGGTCGAGGAAGCCGTCCTCGTACGCCACCACGCGCAGGCCGTCGCAGGCCTGCAGCAGTTCACCGGGCTGCAGCAGGAAGTCGGGCCGCGACGGTTTGCCGACGCTCTCGTTGCCGGCCGCGAAAGTCTCGTAGATCAGCACGCCGCCCTCGGCGACGCTCGCAACAATGGTGGGCAGCAGCGGCCGCCAGAGATAGTTGGTGACGATGACGCCGGCAAAGCGCCGTCCGGCAAAAGGCCAGGGGCCGGCTTCGATGTCGGCCACACGAACCTCGCCCAGTTTCCCGACCGC
>JAJAZH010000400.1 GCA_026785815.1 Ramlibacter sp.
CACTGTGGAGCACGGGCCGGATCGCGGCGGCCGCCCATCCACGCGCATGAACCAGCCCGCCCCACCCTCGCAGCGCCTGCTGGCGCTGGCCGAACGCAGCGGCGTCGCCAGCCGCTACGCCACGTTCTACGGAGAAGACAAGGCGGTGTCGGAGGCGGTGCTGCTGCAGGCCCTGCGGGCGATCGGCGTCGATCCCGACCAGGCCGATGAGGCTGGCGATCCGCAGCGGCACGACAGTTTCCTGCCGGCCTCCTTGGTCCAGACCGAGGGCAGCGCAGCACTGCTGACGCTCAACCCGCCGGCCACGGGGTTGACCCTGCGCTGGCGGCTCGAAGCCGAGTCCGCCGATGCGGCGCCGGTCCGCAGCGGCGCAACGGTCGATCGCGACGGACGCTGCGCGATCGAACTGCCGGATGACCTCGCGACCGGCTACTTCCGGTTGCGCATCGAGGGCGAGCCAGCCGACGCCGCCGGCTGCCTGGTGATCGTCGCGCCGCCCCGCTGCTGGGTCCATCCAGCGCTGGCCGCCGGCGAGCGCTGGTGGGGCTGCACCGTCCAGCTTTACGCGCTGCGGTCCCATCGAAACTGGGGCATCGGCGACTTCGGCGACCTGCGCCGGCTGGCGGTCGCGGCAGCGCGCCAGGGCGCGTCCTTCATCGGGCTCAGCCCGCTGCATGCGCTGTTCCCGCATCGGCCGGAGGTCGCCAGCCCTTACAGCCCGTCCAGCCGCAACGCGCTCAATCCGATCTACATCGCCGTGCCGTCGCTGCCCGAGTTCGCCGCGTGTCGCGAGGCGGCCACGCTGGTCGACAGCGAACGCTTCCAGCAGCGGCTGCGTGAACTGCGGGGCGGCGAGCTGGTCGATTACCCCGGCGTGCTGGCGGCCAAGGAAGAAGTGCTGTCGCTGCTGTGGCCGCACTTCCGGGTCCATGCGCTGGAGGCGGGAACAGAGCGCGGCGAGCGCTTCGAGGCCTTCGCGCAGGCGCGTCGCGACACGCTGGGGCAGCACGCGCTGTTCGAAGCGTTGCAGGCGCATCTGTTCGCCCAGGATTGCTCGATCTGGGGCTGGCCGGCCTGGCCCTCAGAACTGCGCGATCCGCATGGCGAAGGCGTGGCCACTTTCCTGCGCGACCATGCCGACCGGGTTCAGTACCGGCTCTGGCTGCAGTGGCTGGCCGAAGAGCAGCTCGAAGCGGCGCAGCAGCTGGCAAAAGCCAGCGGCATGGGCCTGGGCCTGTACTGCGACCTGGCCGTCGGCGTCAACGAAGGCGGTTCCGACACCTGGAGCGAACCGCAGATGTACGCGCTCGGCATGCACGTCGGCGCGCCGCCGGACCCGTTGAGCACGGCCGGCCAGGACTGGGGACTGCCACCGCTCAATCCGCTGCGGCTGGAGGCCGGCGGCTACCGCCCGTTCATCGAGACCGTGCGCGCCAACATGCGGCATGCCGGCGCGCTGCGGCTGGACCATGTGATGGGCCTGATGCGCCTGTTCTGGACCGGCCGCGACGGCGGCACCTACGTGCGCTATCCACTGCAGGCGCTGCTCGCCATCCTGGCGCTGGAGAGCCACCGCCACCGGTGCATGGTGATCGGCGAGGACCTGGGCAACGTCGCGCCCGAGATGCGGCACGCGATGCTGGAGAAGTCGCTGCTGTCTTACCGCCCGCTGCTGTTCGAACGCAGCGAAGACGGCAGTTTCCGCCCGCCCGGCCAGTGGCAGGCGCAGGCGCTGGCAGTGGTGAGCACCCATGACCTGCCGACGCTGCGCGGCTTCTGGCGCGGCGACGACCTGCAACTGCAGCAGCGTCTGAACCTGTTCCCCGACGCCGGCAGTTTCGAGCGGGCCGTGATCGACCGCGCGCAGGACCGGGCCCGGCTGTTGCTGGCGCTCGACCGCGAGTCCCTGCTGCCCGCCGGCGCCACGCTGCAGCCGACCTCGCTCGGCGACGCCACGCCGGCGCTGGTGCAGGCCATCTACGGCTACCTGGGACGCACACCGTGCTGGCTGCTCGGGGTCCAGCTCGAAGACATCACCGGCCAGCTGCTGCAAGTCAACCTGCCCGGCACCACCGAGGAGGTCTATCCCAACTGGCGGAGCAAGATTTCGGTGCCGGTCGAGCAGCTCGGCGACGACCCGCGCTTCAGCGCCGTGGCCGCGGTGTTGCGGGAGCATCGCGCCGGCCCTGCGCCGGCGGATGAATCCATGCTTCCGGCGCTGGACACCGCCGACATTCCGGTGGCAACGTACCGCATCCAGTTCCACGCCGGCTGCCGCTTCGAGGACGTCACCGCCGCGGTGCCCTATCTCGCCGCGCTCGGAATCAGCCACCTGTACAGCTCGCCCTACCTGCGCGCGCGGCCCGGCAGCAACCACGGCTACGACATCGTCGACCCCAATGCCTTGAACCCCGAGGTCGGCACCGATCTCGATCACGACCATTTGTGCGCGGCGCTGCGCCGCCACGGCATGGGCCAGATGCTGGACATGGTGCCCAACCACATGGGCGTGCTGGAAGCCGACAACGCCTGGTGGCTGGACGTGCTGGAACACGGGGAGGCCTCCCCGCATGCCGACACGTTCGACATCGAATGGACGCCGGCCGCGCCGGAGATGAGGGGCCGGGTGCTGCTGCCGGTACTGGGTGACCACTACGGGCGGGTGCTCGAGGCGGGCGAGCTGCAGCTGCATTTCGACGCCGAGGCCGGTGCGTTCGGCCTGCGTTACTTCGACCATCGTTTTCCGATCGACCCCCGCCATTACCCGGACATCTTTTCTGCGCTGCCGTCGCCGCCGCCTGCCGACGACGGCGAACGCGATGCCCAGGCCGTCCTGGGTTCGCTGCTGGAGGCATTTTCGCAACTGCCGGCCCGCCATGAAGCCGGCCCGATGCAGCGCCAGCGCCGCCAGCGTGACAGCGCCCTGCACAAGCGCTCGCTGGCACGGCTGGCGCAGTCGCCGGGCTGGCTGCCGCGCTGGATCGAAGCGTGTTTGCAGCACCTCAACGGCAGGCCGGACGATGCCGCCAGCCACGATCCGCTGGACCAGCTGCTGTCCCGCCAGGCGTACCGGCTGGCCGACTGGCATGTGGCCAGCGACGACGTCAACTACCGCCGTTTCTTCGACGTCAACACGCTGGCGGCGCTGCGGATGGAGCGGGGCAGCGTGTTCGACGCGACCCACCGGCGCGTGCTGCACTGGCTGCAGGACGGCCAGCTCTCGGCGCTGCGGATCGATCATCCGGATGGCCTGAGCGATCCCCGGCAATATTTCGATCGCCTGCAGCGGCGCTTCGCCGACCAGGCACTGGTCGCTGGCGGCGAACCCAAGGCGCTCTACCTGGTCGCCGAAAAGATCCTGGCCGAGCACGAGCCGATGCCGACGGGTTGGGCTGTCCACGGCGACACCGGCTACCGCTTCGCCGCGCTGGTCAACGGCGTCTTCGTCGACAGCGCGAATGGCGACGCGTTCGACCGCATCTACCGCGGCTTCACCGGCATCACCGAAAGCTTCGAGGACATCGTCTACCGCTGCAAGAAGCTGATCATCGAGTCGTCTCTGTTCAGCGAGCTCGACTGGCTGGCCGAGGCGCTGTACCGGATCAGCCGTGCCGATCGCCGGACCTGCGACTTCACGCGCAACCGCTTGCGCCATGCCCTGGCGGAAGTGGCGGCGGCGTTCCCGGTGTATCGCACCTACCTGTGCGCTGGCGTCGAGCCGGGCGCCACCGACATCCAGCACACCGACTGGGCGCTGGCGGCGGCCCGGCGCCGCCTCGGCAGCGGGGAGGCAGCGGTGCTGGCGCACTTGCGCCAGGTGCTGCTGGGCGGAGCCGATGCGCCGCCAGCGGGTCGCGAACGGCTGCTGGCGCGCTGGCAACAGTTCACGGCGCCGGTGATGGCCAAGGCGGTGGAAGACACTGCGTTCTATCGCTACCTGCGACTGGTCTCTCTGAACGACGTGGGCGGCGATCCGCAGCGCTTCGGCGTCAGCGTCGCAGCGTTCCACGCTGCCAACCAGGGCCGCGCGCGCTTCACGCCGCACAGCCTGCTGGCGACATCGACCCACGACAGCAAGCGGTCGGAAGACACGCGGGCCCGGATCAACGTGCTGTCCGAGCTGCCGGCCCGGTGGCAGGCAGCGGTGCAGCGCTGGCTGCCTTGGGCCGAACATTACGGTGCGCCGGGCCAGGCCGACACGGCAGCGTCGCCTTCGCCGTCGTCGTCCTCTTCACCGTCATCAGCCCCTGCGCCGTCGCGCAATGACTTGTGGCTGCTGTTCCAGACCCTGGTCGGCATCTGGCCCGCGACGCCCCCGGACCAGGACCAGCGCCAGCAACTGCGCGAGCGCGTGCAGGCCCATATGCTGAAAGCGATCCGGGAAGCGAAGCAGCACACCAGCTGGGTCAGTCCCGACGCCGACTACGAAGCGGCGCTGGCTGCATGTATCGAAGGCCTGTTGCGACCCAGCGGTCCCAATCCCTTCATCGACGACCTGCAGCAGTTCGTCGAACAGGTTGCGCCCTTCGGTTTCCATAACAGCCTGAGCCAGCTGGCGCTGAAGCTCACCGTGCCCGGCGTGCCCGACCTGTACCAGGGCTGCGAGCAGTGGAACTTCAGCCTGGTCGATCCGGACAACCGGCGGCCGGTGGACTTCGGTCGGATGGCCGCCGGACTGCACGCGATCCAGCCGATGTTTGCAGGCACGTATCCCACGCCAGCGCAATGGCGCGAAGTGACCGGGTCGCTGCACGACGGTCGGCTCAAGCAGCTGGTCACCTGGCGGCTGCTGCAGCTGCGCCAGTCGCGACCGCAGTTGATGCAGTTGGGAGGCTACCTGCCGCTGGCGGTGTCGGGCGCCGCGGCACCGCACGCGATTGCTTTCGGCCGCGCGCGCGAAGGCGACGCGATGCTGGTGGTCGCCAGTCGCATGACGTGCACGCTGTGCGACGGCGACACCAGCCGCTGGCAGGCCGGCCTCTGGCAGGGCACGCAACTGTTGATCGACGCGCAGCAGCCGGCGCTGCACAAGGTCGGCGGCTGGCGCGACTGGATCAGCGGTCGCCGCGTTGGCATCGCACGCACCGAAGCCGGCGTCGCGATCGAACTCGGCGACGTCTTCGCCAGCGACGGCCATCCACCGCTGCCGTTCGCGGTGCTGGTGGCCGACGACGACGCAGCCGCGCCGTGAAGATCCTGTTCGCCACGCCCGAGTGCGCGCCGCATGTCAAGACCGGCGGCCTCGGCGACGTCAGTGCCGCGCTGCCGCCGGTGCTGGCGCGGCTCGGCCACCAGGTGCGGATCCTGATGCCGAACTACAGCGCGATGAAAGTCGCGGGCGACGTCGTGGCGAGCCATGACGTGCTGGCGCAGGACCAGTGGCCGGCGGCGCAGCTGATCGAAATCGATGCCGGCAACGGCGTTCCGCTGCTGCTGCTCGACTGTCCCAGCCTGTACCACCGGGACGGCAGCCCGTACGTTGGCGCGGACGGTGCGGACCATCCTGACAACGCGATCCGCTTCGGTTTTCTGAGCCAGGTCGCGGCGCGCCTGGGCACCCGGGCCAGCCCGCTGCCGCATTGGCGCGCTGACATCGTCCACGCCAACGACTGGCCGCTCGGCATGACGCCGTTGTACCTGATGCAGGCCCGGCTGGCCGATCCCGGCGGCACTGTCGCCGCGAGCGTCATGACCATCCACAACCTTGCGTTCCAGGGGCTGTTCCCGATGGCAAGCGCCGACCTGCTGGCGGTCCCGTGGCATCAGCGCGGCATCGACGGCGTCGAGTTCTGGGGCCAGCTGTCGATGCTCAAGGCGGGGCTGCAGTTCGCCGATGCGATCACGACCGTGAGCCCGACTTATGCACGCGAGATCCAGACCGGTGCTGCGGGCGTGGGGCTGGACGGGATGCTGCGGGCGCGCGCTGATCGCCTGAGCGGCATCCTGAACGGAATCGACGGCGCTGTCTGGAATCCGGCGACCGACCAGCTGCTGCCGCATCGCTACGGCGCTCAATCCCTGGCGCTGAAGCGGCTGAACAAGACGGCGCTGCAAGCACGCTGCGGCCTGCAGCCACGGGCCGAAGCGATGGTGTTCGGCGTCGTCAGCCGTCTGACCGCGCAGAAAGGAATCGACCTGGTGCTTGCGGCCCTGCCCGCGTTGCTGGCGCAGGGCGGCCAGCTGGCGGTGCTGGGCCAGGGCGCGCCGGCGCTGCAGCAAGCCCTGCTCGATGCGGTCGCGCGCTATCCCGGCACCGTCGCGGTCAGTGTCGACTTCGACGAAAGCCTGGCGCACCTGATCGAGGCCGGCGCCGATTGCTTTTTGATGCCGTCGCGCTTCGAGCCCTGCGGCCTGAACCAGATGTACAGCCAGGCCTACGGCACACCGCCGCTGGTCAACGCCACCGGCGGCCTGGTGGATTCGGTCGTCGACAGCACCGAGGCCTCCGATGGCACCGGCTTCGTCATGCCGTCGGCCGACGCCGCCGGCTTCGCCGACGCATTGGACCGGGCGCGCGCCGCATTTGCCGACCGGCCGCGCTGGCAGCGGATCCAGGCCAATGGGATGGCGAGCCGGTTCGGCTGGGACAGCAGCGCCGCGCGTTACGTCGCGGTCTACGGCGAGGCGTTGATTCGCGCTGGCCAGCCGGGTTAGGGCGTGTTCACACTACGGCAATAGCGTGAACACGCCCTAGCTCTTGCTGTCCTGGTGCATCCTGACGAAGGCCACGTACTTGTCCATCCAGGCCTGCAGGAATTTGCGGCTGTCGGGCGCGCCGATCTGGCCGTGCTCGTCGAACAGACCTTCCTTGTTCTGGATGAAAGCCTCGGGCTGGCCGAGCGTCGGCACGTCGAGATAGGCCAGCACGTTGCGCAGGTGCTGTTGCGCCGGCGCGGTGCCGATGGCGCCGACCGACACCCCGATCACCCCCGCCGGCTTGCCGGCCCAGGCGCTCTGGCCGTAAGGCCTGGAGGCGTGATCGATCGCGTTCTTCAGCACGCCCGGAATCGACCGGTTGTATTCGGGCGTGACGAACAGCAGGCCCTGCGAGCCGCTGATCTGGGTCTTCAGCCGCTTGACCGGTTCGGCCGGATTGGCGTCGTCGTCCTGGTTGTAGAGCGGCAGGCCACCGATTTCCAGGGACTCGAAACTGAAGTCCTGCGGCGCCAGGGCTGCGAGCCCGAGCGCGAGCTTGCGGTTGAACGAATCCTTGCGAAGGCTGCCGACAACGACGGCGATTTTGATCGAACTCATGACATCTCCAGAACAGGGCAACGCATTATGGAGTTCAGGCGATAGCGCCACCGGAATCGGGTTTTTCGTTACTTTTTTTGGCCTACGTCCACTTCGGCCGCATCGTCCCGGGTTCTGCCAGGTGACCGGCGGACCCTGCGTCTACGGAGGCGAGGCCATGAAAGCGTCCCATGCCGGCCTGGACATCGGCAAGCGCGACTTCAACGCGCTGGTCGAGGTGCTGCAGCAGGCGATGGACGCGCAAGGCATCGCCTTCAGCGCCCAGAACCAGTTGCTGGCGCAGCTGGCGCACATGCACCGCGACATCATCACCGTGCGCTGAGGTCTCGCCCTCGTCCTACGGCGGCCAGGCGGGCGGTCATCGATAGTCAAGCGAGCCGGCCGCGCCGGCGCAAGGAGACTCCCAATGGCTGTGTGCGACACCTGCGGCAACGATTACGACAAGTCTTTCCAGGTCATCAAGAATGGCCAGACCCACCACTTCGACAGCTTCGAATGCGCGATCCAGAAGCTGGCGCCGACCTGCGAGAAGTGCAAGGTCCGAATCATCGGTCACGGGCTCGAGTCGCAGGGCCGCTTCTTCTGCTGCGATCACTGCGCCGAGCAGATGGGCGTGAAGAACCTGCGCGACCGCGCCTGAAATGGCCTGATCGGTTGGGGACAGAGCTGAAGGTCTGTCCCGCAAGGTCAATTCGCTTTGCTGTAGATCTGGTCGAAGCTGGCGCCATCCCTGAAGTGGGCCTGGTCGGCCGGGCCCCAGCCACCGAACGCCTGCTCGATGGTGAACAGGTTCAGCTTCGGGAACTGGCCGGCGTACTTCGCCTGCGCCTTCTGCGACACCACCGGCCGGTAGAAATTGCGGCCCGCGATGTCCTGCCCCTGTTCGCTGTAAAGGTACTTCAGGTACTCCGTGGCGACGGCGCGCGTGCCCTTGCGCTCGACGTTGCGATCCACCACCGCTACCGGCGGCTCGGCCAGGATCGACAGCGGCGGATAGACCCGTTCCACCCTGCCGCCGAACTCCTTCTCCAGCAGGTGGGCCTCGTTCTCCCACGCGATCAGGACGTCGCCCTGGTTTCGTTGCGCGAAGGTGATCGACGCGCCACGGGCGCCGCTGTCGAGCACTGGCACGTTGCCGTACACCCGGGCGACGAACTGCCTGGCGCCCGCTTCGCTGCCGGACTTGCGCTTGCCGAATTCCCAGGCAGCCAGGTAGTTCCAGCGCGCGCCGCCGGAGGTCTTCGGGTTGGGCGTGATCACGCCGACGCCCGGCCGGGCCAGGTCGTCCCAGTCCCGGATGCCTTTGGGATTGCCTTTGCGCACCACCAGCACGATGGTGGAGGTGTACGGCGCCGAATTGCGTGGCAGCCGCTGCTGCCAGTCCCTGGCGACCCAGCCGCCGTTCGCCGCCAGCGCATCGATGTCGCCTGCCAGCGCGAGGGTCACCACGTCCGCCTCGAGGCCGTCGATCACGGACCGCGCCTGCTTGCCCGAGCCACCGTGCGCCTGCCGGATCGCCACGTCCTGCCCGGTCCTGGCCTTCCAGTGCTTCGCGAACGCCGGGTTGAGCTCGGCATAAAGCTCGCGCGTCGGGTCGTAGGAGACGTTCAGCAGCGTCACCGGCTGCGGACCGGGAGAGGTGCCGGGTCGGGCGATGGGCTGGGTGATGGGCTGGGTGATAGGCTGGGTCAGCGACGGCAATGCCGCCAGGGCCAAGCCGGCCACGACGGCAACCGCCAGGGAAATCTTGATAAAGTCGCGGCGAAGGTTCATGGGCTGGCACAGCTCGGTTGAATCGATGCAGCATTCTCGAAGCCGGTCGTGCGAAGTGGAACGACCGAGTTGTCAGTTACTTATCCCCATAAGCTCATCACAGGAGGCCCCATGGCCCGTACCGTTCAATGCATCAAGCTCGGCAAGGAAGCCGAAGGGCTGGACTTTCCGCCCTACCCCGGTGAACTCGGCAAGCGCATCTGGGAAAGCGTGAGCAAGGAAGCCTGGGCCGCTTGGCTCAAGCAGCAGACCATGCTGGTCAACGAGAACCGGCTCAACCTGGCCGACCAGCGCGCGCGCCAGTACCTCGCGCGCCAGATGGAGAACCACTTTTTCGGCGCTGGCGCCGACGTCGTGCAGGGTTACGTTCCTCCAACGCCCTGACGCCGACATGGATGCCGGCGGGCCCGCGCCGGGGCGCCCCGGCCTGTTCCACGCCTGCTCGCTGCCGGCCGCGTGGGCAGGACAGCGCCAGTGGCGCATCCTGGCGACCGAGTTCGGCACCGGTCTCGATTTTCTCGCGGCCTGGCGCGCATGGAAGGACGATCCGCAGCGGCCTTCGATCCTTCACTTTGTCGCGCTGGCGCAAAGCGCTGTGCCTGCCTCGGAAATGCTGCGGGCCGTCGATGGGCTGCCGGCCGTCGATGACCCACCGTCGCTGCTGCCGTTGGCGCAAGTGCTGGAGCGAGAGTGGTACGGCCTGCTGCCGGGCGTGCACCGGCTCGGCTTCGAGCAGGGCCACGTCCTGCTGACGCTGGCCATCGGCGAGACGCGCACGCTGCTGCGACAACAGGACTTCCATGCCGACTCGGTGTTTGTCGGCGCCAACGACGGGCTGGACCTGAAAGCGCTCGCCCGCTGCTGCCGGCGCGGCACCGGCTTGGCGGCCTGGGACCCCGGCGGACGACTCGCCGACGGCCTGCAGCGCCACGGATTCCTGCTGCGGCCAGTGACGGGAGCGCGGCAAGACCCGAGCGTCGTCAGCGGCGAATTCGCGCCGGCCTGGCAACCGCGCGGTCGCCAGCCGCAAGTGCCGGTCGTGCCCGGCGACTGCATCGTCATCGGCGCTGGCCTGGCCGGGGCTGCCGCCGCAGCCAGCATGGCCAGGCGCGGCTGGCGCGTCACGGTGCTGGACGCGGCCACTGCGCCGGCGTCAGGTGCTTCCGGGCTGCCGGCCGGCCTGCTGGTGCCGCACTCCTCGCCGGACGACAACCTGCTGTCGCGGCTCTCGCGGGCCGGCGTGCGCGCCACCCTGCAGCAGGCGCATGAGTTGCTGCAAGCCGGTCGCGACTGGGCTCCGAGCGGGGTGCTGGAGCACCACATCGACGGCGTCGCGGGTTCCAGCGCGGCCAAGGCCGGA
>JAJAZH010000401.1 GCA_026785815.1 Ramlibacter sp.
GGATGGTGCGCATCGAGACCGCGTGTCCGTGGTAGACGATCACCGCCAGCTGGACCACTCGCACCAGCACGGCCCAGGCCAGGTACAGCGGGATGAACAGCGCAGTCTTGGCCGCCGCCAGGGCCAGGGCGCCCGCAATGCCGACCAGCGAGGTCCACATCGACAGCCGCTGGTCCAGGATCGCGAACCAGATGAACCAGCCCGTGCGCGCGGGGCCGAGCGCCAATGCTCGCGGATTGTTGCGCAAGGTGTTGCCGAACCAGCGATACGGCAGCGAAAAAGTGGCCTTGAAGAAACTGAGGTCACGGCTTTCGAGCGAGCAGCAGGTCACGTCCGGGATGTAGAGCATTTTCCAGCCCTGCCGCAGCACGTGGAACCACGAGCTCTTGTCGTCGCCCATCAGGAAGCGGAAGCTGCCGTGCATCCAGTGCGTGAGCATGTCGTTCTCGATCGAACGGCCGATGAATTCCTCGGTGACGACGATCGACGTGCGGACCAGCGAGAAGCGGCCGGTCAGCGTCAGCACCTTGTGCGACAGGCTGTGCGACTGGAACTGCACGTGGCGCTGGCCGAACTTGAGCGCGAACCAGTCCTTGTACCAGGCCGAACGGCTGTCGATCCAGGCCACCTCGTTGGTCGTGAGCGCGCCCAGGTCACCGAACGCGGCGAAGAACGGCAAGGTGCGGCGCAGCGCGCCCGGCTCGAGCCAGGAGTCGCCGTCCATGAACACCGTGACGCTGTCGGGCTCTTCTTCGTAGCGGCGGGCCACCGCGCGCAAGGCGTGACCCAGCGCGATCCGCTTGCCGCGGCTCTGGCGCTGGAACACCAGCTCGACGTGCGCGCGACCCGGATGGGACCGATAGGACTCGTGGATGATCGCTTCGTCGGCGTCGCCCCCCACGGCGACGATCACCGTGGCCTCGCACGGCAGCTCCGACAGGTTGGACATCAGCGAGCCGAAGCTTTCCACGCTGACCCAGGGCTCCTCCAGGTAACTGGCGACCACCACGAAAATCCGGCGCGGGAAGCGCCCGGCAGCTGCCACCGTATCGGCTTGCCGGCGCAGCTGCGGAAAGTGCCAGCGCGCGTAGATCCAGGCCCGGACGTAGTGCAGCCACTGCCAGCCGTAGCGCCAGGCGCCG
Source organism: Ramlibacter sp. (assembly GCA_026785815.1). GTDB lineage: Bacteria > Pseudomonadota > Gammaproteobacteria > Burkholderiales > Burkholderiaceae_C > Ramlibacter. The sequence continues at coordinate 1,143 of JAJAZH010000401.1, forward strand.
AACAGGCTGATCGCGACCAGGGCCTCGGTTTCGATCGGATGGGCATGCTCTTTCGCCCAGAAAAAGACGGGGATGGCCAGGCCCGCGTAGACCAGCAAGGGCAGCACCAGCGAACGCCAGGCGCTGGTCTCGACCGAGACCTGCTTCATAGCCAGTTGAATCCTGAAACGGTCTTGACCCAGACATTGACCCGCGCATTGACTGGCAGCCGGACCCGCTTGTCGTCGAATTCCAGCTTGATCAGCGTCTCGTTGAGTCCGCCTTCCATGGTTGCCGGGCTGGAGGCATTCACCGCGGCCAAGCCGATGGCGCTGACGGTTGCCGGGTGGCGGCGGTCCTCGAACGGAACATAGATCGTCGCGGGCATGCCCAGCTTCAGCTTGAGCGCATCGTCGTTGGGCAGCCGCAGCAGCACGCTGGGCGTCACATCGGATTCGAGCAGCACCACCGGGTCGCGCGCCGCCACGTACTCGCCCGGCACCTTGTCGATCGCGAAGATCTTGCCCTTGCGCGGGGCGCGGACAGTCTGGTCGGCCTGCTGGCGGGCCAGCAGCAGCTTTTTGGCCGCCAGGTCCATCTTCAACCGGTTGAGCTGGTCGGTGGCTTCCAGCGACACCGTCCGGTTGGCGCCCTCCGCGACCTGCTTGAGGTAGCTGTTGCGCTGGTCGCTGACATCGTTCGCCACCGACATCAGATCGCGCTGGGAAATCACGCCGCGCTCGAACAGCTGGCGTGCGTTTGCCAGTTCCACCTCACGTGCGCTGCTCTCCTGCCGCAGCGACGCCAGCAATCCGGCCTCTGCGTTCACCCGGAGCTGCGAGCTGCGGCCCTGCTCGCGCGCGAACTGCGCCACGTGCTGCTCCATCGATTCGATCTCGGTCTTGAGGGCCGGGTTCTCGATGGTGAAGAGCGGCGTGTTGGCATCGACATAGCTCTGCGGCTGGGCCAGCACCTTGGCCACCCGGCCTTCGTAATTGGCCGTGATGCGGTCGATGCTGCCGCTCACGAATCCGGTGCCCTCGATCTTGTAGGCGAAGTTGTAGAACAACAGCGAGGACACCGCCAGGATGGCCAGCAAGCCCACAGAGACCGCGACGTAATTGCGCGCCCGGAAATGCTGCAAAGTTCCATAAGCCGGCGGCTGCGACAGGTTCAACGGCAGCTCGATCGGCGAGATGGTCATCGGCGCCGCGGCCACGGCAACGATGTCTTCGACGTCGCCGAGCTTGCCGTCGACCGAAAGCTCGATGTAATGGCGCAGGACCCGCTTGTTGCGCGCACTCAGCGCATGGAAGTCGAAGCCGAAAACCTCTTCGTGCCGGGCCCGGAATTCCAGTGCGACCGCAATGGTGAGCGTCGATTCCAGCATCGGAAAGCTGATCTTGCCGGGCACCACGGTGCCGGGTTCCGGCGGGTTCTGCAGGCCGACCACGCCGATGCCGGTGGTCGACCAGTTGCGCACTCCGTAGGTGACGCCGTCGATCTCGACGTAAAGCGGAATCGCCACGCGCAGCGATTTTCTCTTCGAATTGGCTTCTCTCGTGATCACGACCATCTCCGGTAGCGGCCGCGCAAAACTGTCACCGGTCCGTGTCGGCCATGGTCGCAAAATGGCGGTTCCAGACGGGAACGTAAATTCCGCAACCAGGCGTAGGAGCGTGCCTACCCGCGAATCAGTTGCGGCGGCAGGACACAAGCCGGGCCGGAATCTACCCTACGCCAGCACTCAATTTCTTACACAATCGGCTGAGGGAGGCCGAAATTCATGAACATCACCATCATCGGGACCGGCTATGTCGGGCTGGTCACCGGAGCTTGCCTGGCGGAGCTGGGCAACAACGTGTTCTGCCTGGACGTCGACCAGCGCAAGGTCGACCTGCTCAACGCCGGCGGCATGCCGATCTATGAGCCGGGCCTGAAGGAAATCATCGAGCGCAACGTCGAGGAAGGACGGCTGCGATTTTCCAGCGATGTTGCTGCCAGCGTGGCATTCGCCAACGTCCAGTTCATCGCGGTGGGGACGCCCAGCGGCGAGGACGGCAGCGCCGACCTCCAGTACGTGCTGTCCGCCGCCAGGGCGATCGGCCGCCACATGCAGGACTTCAAGGTGATCGTCGACAAGTCGACGGTGCCGGTGGGCACGGCCGACAAGGTGCGCCATGCGATCCTCGAGCAGCTGATGGAACGCGGCGCCGCCCACCTCGACTACTCGGTGATGAGCAACCCGGAATTCCTCAAGGAAGGCGCGGCGGTGGACGATTTCATGCGGCCGGACCGGATCGTGCTGGGCGTCGCAGATGACGGCCCGGGCCGGCACGCCCTGTCGATCATGCGGGAGCTGTATTCGCCGTTCAACCGCAACCACGAGCGGACCCGGGTGATGGACGTGCGCAGCGCCGAGTTCACCAAGTACGCGGCCAACGCGATGCTGGCCACCCGGATCAGCTTCATGAACGAGCTCGCCAACCTCGCCGATCGGGTGGGCGCCGACATCGAACTGGTGCGCCAGGGCATTGGCTCCGACCCTCGCATCGGGTACAGCTTCCTGTACGCCGGCACCGGCTATGGCGGCAGCTGCTTTCCAAAGGACGTGCGGGCCCTGTCGCAGACCGCCGCCGAGTTCGGCCACGAGATGCACATCCTGCAGGCGGTCGACGCGGTCAACAACACCCAGAAGAACGTGCTGGCCGACAAGGTCTTCGGCCAGTTCGGCAAGGACCTGA
>JAJAZH010000402.1 GCA_026785815.1 Ramlibacter sp.
CGTTCGGGTTGCGGTCCAGGTACTGCGGCGTCTTGACGCCGCCGAATTCGCTGCCGGCATCGACCCGCTCGAACGGCAGGCCGAGTTCCTGCGCGGTGAACACCACCTTGCGCCCGTTGATGGACGACATCCGGCCCCAGATCTTCAGCATGTTCAGGCGCTCCCAGCTTTTGCAGTGCCGCGCGAGAAGACGCGCGAGGCACGGATGGCTGCGGCCAACGCAGCCATGCCGGTATCGATCTGCTCTACGCTGGCGGTGCCGAAGGACAGCCGCAGCGTACGCGGGTCGGGCTCGTGTGCGAAGAAGGCCGCTCCCGGAACGAAGGCAACGCCCAGCTCCACGGCCCGGGGCAGCAGTTCCGCGGCGTCGAGCTCCGGCGGCAGCCGGAGCCAGATGTACATTCCGCCAGCAGGCGTGTTCCATTGCACATCCAGGCCGCGCATTTCCCGTTCCAGTGCCGCCAGCATGGCGTCGCGCTGCGATTTGTAGAGGGCGCGGATGGTCGGCACATGCCGCTCGAGGAACCCGTCCTTCATCACCTCAGCGATCATCCGCTGGTTGAAGCTGGGGCTGTGCAGGTCGGCCGCCTGCTTGGCCTGCAGCAGCTTCGGATACAGAGCGTCCGGCGCCACCAGGAAGCCCAGGCGCAGGCCGGGCGCCAGCACCTTGGAAAACGATCCGAGATAGACGCAGCCCTCGGGGTTGCGGGCCGTGAGCGGCAGCGGCGGTGGCTGGTCGAACCAGAGGTCGCCGTACGGGTTGTCCTCGACGATTGGCAAGCCCAGTTCAGCCGCCCGCTGCGACACCGCTGCCCGGCGGCTTTCGCCCAGGGTCCGGCCGGTCGGATTCTGGAAGTTCGGCAACAGGTAAAGGAAGCGGGCGGAGTTGCCTTCCGAGCCGGTATCGATGCGGGCCTGGAGGGCCAGGTCGTCGACATCGATCCCCTCGGTGTCGCTGCCCACGTTCACCACTTCAGGCTCCATCGCGCTGAAAGCCTGCAGCGCGCCGAGATACGTCGGCGTCTCCACCAGGATGCGCGAGCCGGCATCGATCAGGATCTTGGCCACCAGGTCGAGTCCCTGCTGGGAGCCGGTGGTGATCAAGACCTGATTCGCGCGCACGTTCCAGGGCAGGCCGGCGGCCACCAGCTCACGCAGCGGACCGTAGCCCTCGCTGGACGCGTATTGCAGCGCGGCCTGGCCATCCTGGCGCAACACGGTCTCGCAGGCCTGGGCGAAGGCCGCGACCGGGAAGGTTCTGGGCGAGGGCAGGCCACCGGCAAAGCTGATGATGCCGGGCCGCTCGGTGACCTTGAGGATCTCGCGGATCACGGAGGGATTCATCTTTTCTGCGCGGCGCGCCAGCACCCAGGGACCCGGTCGCAGATCGTTGCGGTTCATCCTGCTCTTTCCATCGGCTCGACCGCCGGCGCGCGGACCGGCATCTTCTTGCCAGCGAAAACGGTGGCGATCACCGCGACGGCGAAGCCCAAGGTCAACCAGTCGAGCCGCTCTCCCAGCAGCGGCACGGCGAACAGCATGCCCATGAACGGCTGCAGCAGCTGGACCTGGCTGACCCGGACGGTTCCGCCCAGGGCCAGGCCGCGGTACCACGCGAAAAAGCCGAGCCACATTGAAAACACGGCGACGTACGCGAAGCCCCACCATGCGCTGGCTGGCAGGGGGGAAAGCGGGCGGGTCAACCATGCCAGCGGCAGCGTCAACGGCAGTGCGATCAGCAGTGCCCAGCAGATCACGTGCTCGGCCCGCATGTGTTGCGACAACCGGGCGCCGTATCCGTAACCGACCGCGGCGCAGGCCATTGCGGCCAGCAGCATGGCGTCGGCGGGCTGGATCGCCAGGCCGCTGCCGCCCGAACGGATGATGGCGAAAGCCACCACCAACGCACTGCCCAATGCTGCGCATGCCCAGAAGCCGGCGGACGGGCGCTGGCGGTGCAGCCACGCGCCGACAGCGGCCGTGGCCAGCGGCAGGACGCCGACGATGACGCTGGCATGCACCGCTTCGACGTGGCGCATGGCGATCGAAGTGAACAGCGGAAAACCGAACACCACGCCGGCCGAGGTGATCGCCAGCGGCCACCAGTCGCTGCGCTCGGGAAGGGGCGCTCGGGTTGCCAGCAGCAGCAGGGCCGACAAGGCCGCGGCGACCACGGCCCGGCCCCCTGCGATGAAGACGCCGGACATCTGCGGCGCCTGCGCCGTTCCCACGGCCAGGCGGGTCATCGGCAAAGTCAGCGCGAAGATGACGACGCCCAGCAGGCCGAGCCACAGCCCCCGCACTTCGTTCGGCTTCACGCAATCACCATCCACGCTGCCGTGACCAGCAGCACCAGTGCCAGCGAACGGTTGAACCACAGCAGCCGCTGACCTTGCGCCAGCCACTGCCGCAGCAGTGATCCAACCAGCGCGTAGCTGAAGTTGCTGCTGAAAGCAAAAAGGGCCATCAGGACGCAGACGATGAGCAAGCGCTCGTCGGGATTGGCTGCGGGCTTCCCGGCGCCGTTCACCACCCACCCGGCGCTCAGGGTCAGAGCCAGCATCCAGGCCTTGATGTTGAGGAACTGCATTCCCACGCCTTGCAGAAAAGTGATTTCGAGTCTCGACCGGTTCACTTCCGCCAGCTGACCGGTGCAGGCGAGTTTCGACGCCAGCCAGACCATGTAGCCGGCGCCGGCCAGCTGCACCGCCCAGCGCAGGACCGGGGCGCCGGCGATCAACGTGCCAAGTCCGAGACCGGTTGCCACCATGAGCAAGGTCCAGCCGGTCGGCACCGCCAGGCAAAAGCGCAGCGCACGCCTCAGACCGTGATTGGCAGCGAGTGCGGTGGAGAGCGTGGTGTTCGGCCCCGGCGAAAAGCTCATCGCCGTGCAGAACAGCAGCAGTGCAGTGAACTCAGCGGTGCTCATGGTGGAGGGTTGGCGTTGTCGGGTTGCCGGTTCATCGGGTTCACTGTAATCTTCGCGGCAGTACACGATCAGTACAGATAGTCGACTCAGTTTGTGATCTGTACCGCTCCCATTGGCAATACAGGAAGCCGCCCGATGCTGCTGAAATCTTCGTCCCACTCGTTGACAGACCAGCTCTCGTCGCGCTTCGCGGACCGGATCCGGAGCCGGCTGTTGGCGCCGGGCTCGCGTCTGCCTTCGGTGCGTCAGTGCGCGCTGCAGCAGCAGGTCAGCCCATCGACCGTGGTGGCTGCGTACGACCAGTTGCTGGCCCAGGGCCTGGTCGAAGCCCGCAAGAACCGCGGTTTCTTTGTCCGCGAAATGGCGCACCCCGGAGATCTGCAGCAAGCATTGCCGGCCACGGCATCCGCCCCGATCGGAACGGCGTCAGCCGGGCAGCCGCGGCGACCGATCGACGCCACCGCGCTGATCCGGGGCATGTTCCACAAGGTGAGCAACAAGCCGCAACCCGGTATGGGCGTGTTCCCGCCGGAGTGGCTGGAGTCGACATTCATGCCGGCCGCGGTGCGCAAGGTGACCAGCACCAAGGCGCTGCGGGAGTTTTCGCTGCAGTACGGCGAACCGCTGGGCGACTTCGGTCTGCGGCGCGCCTTGTCGAAGAAACTGGCGACGCTGTCGGTGCATGCCGCGCCGGAGCACATCATCACGACCGTCGGTGCCACCCACGCGCTGGACATCGTCAGCCGCACCTTGCTGCGCGCTGGCGATCCGGTGATGGTGGAGGAGCCGGGCTGGGCGGTGGAGTTCGCACGACTGGCTGCCATGGGCATGCGTATCCTGCCGGTGCCGCGGCACGCCGACGGTCCGGACCTCGATGTGATGGCACGGTACTGCGAGCTGCATCGACCCAAACTGCTGGTCAGCGTCAGCGTGTTCCACAATCCGACCGGTTATTGCCTGTCGCCCGCCAGTGCCCACCGGGTCCTGCAACTGGCCAACCGGCACGACTTCCACATCGTCGAAGACGACACCTACAGCCATATCGCGCCGGAACACGCCACCCGGCTGTGTGCGCTGGACGGGTTGCAAAGGACGATTTACGTGAGCGGCTTTGCGAAAATTCTGGCGCCGAACTGGCGGGTCGGTTTTCTGGCAGCCCATCCCTCGCTGATCGAGCCGCTGCTGGACACCAAGCTGCTGGGAACGCTGACCACGCCGGCGCTGCTCGAACGCGCGATGGCGATCTGCATGGAGCAGGGCCAATTGCGGCGGCATGCGGAGCGTATCAAGACGCGCCTCGAGGCTGCACGCAGCCGGAGCGTCAGGCTGGCGCTGGGGGCGGGGTGCCGCTTCGCCGCGGAGCCGGCGGGCCTGTTCGGCTGGGTCGACACTGGCGTCGACACCGATGCGCTCGCATTGCGGATGCTGGACGAGGGCTATCTGCTGGCGCCGGGTGCACTGTTTCACGCCGAGCGCAAGCCCAGCACGCTGATGCGGATCAACTTCGCGACCACGCAGGACGCAGCGTTCTGGAAGAAATATTCGGAGCTGGTGCGGACGGCCTGAAAACGGCGACCGGCGCGTTTCAGAGCATTTCGTCGGGTGCCAGAGGCCCGAGAACGTTCACCAGCAGCTTCAATCGGGTACTGGCTTCTGGCTCACTGCTTGCATCGGCGAAGGCGGCTCCTTTGGGCGCGCGCCAGTGCAGCTTGCCGCCAACCATCTCCAGCCGGTAAGCACCCCGTGCAAAGCTGGTTTCAACCAGCCGGATCGCCTCGCTGGCGAGTGCCGGACTGCGGATCACCAAGGCAACCTCGCTGTTTTTCAGCTGCGAGCGCAGATCCAGATTCATCGAGCCGATGATCGCCAGACGGGAGTCAATGACGACCGCCTTGCTGTGCAGGCTGGCGCGGCTCGAACCGGACTTGGAACCGCCGCCAACCCCTCCGCCAACCCCGCCACCGGAGCCGAACGCACCGGACGATTGAGCGCTCCGGGAGTTCACGCCGGAACCGAGGCCGCCGGCCGACCCCTCCTGCTCGGCGCGCATCTCGTAGAGGTCCACTCCAAGTTCCAGCAGTCGCTTGCGATACCTGGCGTAGCCGGCGTGGGCGGCCGGTGCATCGTTGGAGGCGAGCGAATTGGTCAGCACCCGAATCCTGACCTGTCGGCGCCGCAGGTCGGCAAAGACTTTCATCATCGGTTGGCCGGGCACGAAATAGGGCGAGACGATCAGCAGGTCCTGCTTTGCCTGGCCCATCAGCGCCAGCAAGCCGTCGATCAGCGTGTCGCCAGCGTCGACTTCGTCATCGCCGGGACCGACTTTGCCCGGCTTGTCCACCATCAGCGCGGAGGGCGACCAAGTGAAATTGACCTGTCGCAGGTTGAGTTCACGCGTCTGCACTGCGGTTGCGGTCACGTCAGGCAAAACCGAGGTGGAGGGAGTGATGGTCGCGACCGCAGCGGTCGGCATCGTGGCGCGGCCTGCCTCGGTCGGGACTGCAGCCGCCTGGGGCTTGCGCAGGCGGTCCAACTCCTCGCGGTCCAGCAGGGTTTCGACCGGGTAGGCGAGTTCGTTGTTCCAGTACACGTCGAAGCTGGCCGACATGTCGCGAACGATGCGTCCAACCGCGAGCACGTCGAGGTCGACGAAGTTGCTCTCCTCACCGCGACCGAAGTATGAATCGCCGAGATTGCGGCCGCCAGTGATGCCCCAGGCGTTGTCGGCGATGAACAGCTTGTTGTGCATCCGTTTCTGGATTCGCTCGATGTCATGCAATGAAGTGAAGATGCGTCCCAGCAGCGAAGCCCGCGAGCCTGGCAACGGGTTAAACAGGCGCAACTCGATATTCTTCAGGAACGCGAGCCGCAGCACCTGGGCATCGGCGCCGACACTGTTGAAGTCGTCCAACAGAATCCGGACGCGAACACCGCGCGCAGCGGCGGAGCGCACGGCCTCGAGCAGCTGCGCGGTGCTGGCGTCGGCGTGAATGGCGTAGTACTGCAGGTCGAGAGTCCTCTCCGCTGCGTTGATCAGGGCCAACCGGCTGGTGAATGCCACTTCGACACTTTCAAGCAGGCGGAAGCCGGAATCGCTGCGAGTCTGCGACAGGGTCCGACGCTGCTGCGTGAGCCGGCCCAGTGCTGTTGCGTCGGGCGTGGCAAGAGCGCTGGAAGGGGGCCGGACCGTGTTGCTGGGCAAGCTGGCGCAGCCAGCGGCCCAAGTCGCCATGACCAACACCAGCAGGATGCGCAGTGAAGAAAACCAACCGAGGCCGGCGGGCTGAGTGACGGGAGTCTGGAGGTGTGACGGCATGGGTCCACGGAATGTACCTGCGGCGTGGTCATGCCGGCGGCGGCCGGGGTCAGTCGCCGCCATCAATGGTTGCAGGACAACAGCCTCTATTGACCCAGCCGCTCCCAGCGCTCCATCGCTTCGAGCAACTCCTCGTCAAGCCGGGCGTTGCGCGAATTGAGTTCGCTGGCGCGTTCCGGATCCCGGGCGTACAAGCTGCCGTCGGCAAGTTCGCCGGCGATGGCGGCCTGTTCCTGTTCGAGCGATTCGATGAGCGCAGGCAAGACCTGCAGTTCCCTCTGCTCCTTGAAACTGAGCTTTTTCTTCGGTGCCGGCGCGGTCGCTGAGGGCGCAGTTGCCGTGGACGGCTTGTTGCTTGCCGAGGCCGGTTTCGCTGCGGCCTTCGCCGCTGTTTCCTGGGCGGCCGCAAAGGCCTGCGAGCGACGCGACTGAAGCAGCCAGTCCTGCACGCCGCCCTCGTATTCCCGCCAGCGACCGTCGCCTTCGAAAGCGATCGTGCTCGTCACCACGTTGTCCAGGAAAGTCCGGTCATGGCTGACCAGGAAGACCGTCCCGTCGTAGTTCTGCAGCAGGTCTTCCAGCAGTTCGAGCGTGTCGATATCGAGATCGTTGGTCGGCTCGTCCAGCACCAGCACATTCGCAGGACGGGCGAACAGGCGCGCCAGCAACAGTCGATTTCGCTCGCCTCCCGACAAGGACCGGACCGGGGAATTCGAACGCGCCGGCGAGAAAAGGAAGTCGCCCAGGTAGCTCTTGACATGCTTGCGCTGGTTGCCGATCTCTATCCATTCGCTGCCAGGGCTGATGAAGTCTTCCAGCGTTGCATTCAGGTCAAGTGCGTTTCGCATCTGGTCGAAGTAGGCGACCTGCAGGTTCGATCCTTGCCGCACCTTTCCGCTGTCCGGCGCCAGCTCGCCCAGGATCAGTTTCAGCAGTGTGGTCTTGCCGGCGCCGTTCGGACCGATCACTCCGACTTTGTCGCCACGCAGAATGGTGGCGCTGAAGTCGCGCACGATGACATTGGGCGGTGCCAGGCCGGCGGCATCGACAAAGGCCTTCGAAACTTCGGTCAGTTCCGCAACGATCTTGCCGCTGCTCTGGCCCGATGCCACGTCCAGCTTCACGCTGCCCAGGGCTTCGCGCCGTGCCGCCCGCTGCAGCCGCAACGCATCGAGCCGGCCGATCCTGGCCACCGCGCGCGTTCGCCTTGCCTCGACGCCCTTGCGAATCCAGATTTCTTCCTGCGCCAGCAGCTTGTCAGCTTTCGCGCTGATCACCGCTTCCTGGGCCAGCTGTTCTTCTTTCAGGAATTGGTACTGGGTGAAATTGCCGGAATACGAACGCAGATGGCCGCGGTCAAGTTCGACGATCCGGGTCGCCACCCGGTCCAGGAAGGTGCGGTCATGGGTGATGGTCACGACACAGCCCTTGAAGTCGATCAGCAGGTCTTCCAGCCATTCGATCGAGTCGAGGTCCAGGTGGTTGGTCGGTTCGTCCAGCAACAACACGTCGGGCCGGCTCACTAGCGCCTGGGCCAGCGCGACCCGCTTTTTCGTACCGCCGGACAGTGTGGCGATCACGGCATTCTTGTCCAGGTGCAGCCGATGCAGGGTCTCCTCGACCCGCTGCTCCCAGTTCCAGCCGTCCTGATGTTCGATCGCGCTCTGCAGTTCGTGCAGGTCACCGTCGCCGGAGGTGTACAGGTCGATCCAGGCGATGACGTTGGCCACTCCCGCGCAGGCGGCTTCGAACACGGTCGCATCGGCTTCGAGCACCGGCTCCTGCGCCACGTACGCGATGCGCACCCCGGTTTGCAGCTGCAAGGTGCCGTCGTCGGGTTTTTCCATACCGGCCAGGATCTTCAGCATCGAAGACTTGCCGGCGCCGTTGCGCCCGATCAGCCCGACGCGCTCGCCGGACTCCAGTGAAAAGTCGGCGTGGTCGAGCAAGGCCACGTGGCCGAATGCGAGTTGCGCGTCAAGAAGTGTGATGAGTGCCATGTAGCCCGCAATTATCCGGTGCGGCGCCGCAACGCTGACATATCGGCCTCGGCAGGGGCTGGCTATAGTGGTTCGAACCCAGGGCGCGGCACAAGGAGTCAGAATGGAACTGCAGATCAACGGTCAGTCGGTGCAGGTGGAGGTCGATCCGGCGATGCCGCTGCTTTGGGTGTTGCGGGACGTGCTGAACATGACCGGCACCAAGTACGGCTGCGGGGTGGCGGCATGCGGCGCCTGCACGGTCCGCGTCGACGGCCAGGCCATTCGGGCGTGCGTCGTACCGGTGTCAAACGTGCGAGGCAAGAAGATCCAGACCATCGAAGCTTTGGGGACGGCGGCCAGGCCGCATCCGTTGCAGGCTGCGTGGATCGCGGAACAAGTGCCGCAATGCGGCTATTGTCAAAGCGGCATGCTGATGGCGGCGGCGGCGCTGCTGGATAGATACCACCGTCCCACCGATGCCGACATCGAGAAGGCGATGAGTTACCTGTGCCGGTGCGGCACCTATC
>JAJAZH010000403.1 GCA_026785815.1 Ramlibacter sp.
CCACCCATTGCCTGCCCCGGGGGGGGGGGACGGGTTGGTAGCGGGGCTCACGGGGGGGATGACAGGGGGGGCCGGGCGACGCGCTTGACCAGCAGCGCGACAGCCACCAGCGCGAGCCCGAAGAACACGATGAACGACCAGTTGGCGATCGACAGGCCCAGGAAGGTCCAGTCGATCTTGGTGCAGTCGCCGCCGCCCCGGAAAATCATCGGGATCGCGCGCTTGAGCGGGAAGGTTTCGATCATTCCGTAGAAGTCGCGGCCGCAGGACGCGATCTCCGGCGGATTCCACTGCAGCCAGCTCTGGCGCGCGGCCACGAAGGCGCCGAAGCCGGAGAACAACAAGATCAGCAGCGCACCGCCGACATGGGCCCCGCGCTGGCGCAATGCACTGGCAATGCCGGCCACCAGGGCGACCAGCACCAGGGCGTAGCGCTGGACGATGCACATCGGGCACGGTTCCAGGCCGACGACGTGCTGCAGGTACAAGCCGAACGCCAGCATGCCGACGCAAACAGCGCACACCAGCGCAAGCACGCGCCGGGGCGCTGTATCAAACCACTGGATCAAATTCATCTCCGGTCTTCGGCGCCCAGGCGGCGCCCTCGACAAACACACGGGCCCGGCGCGGCGTCACCACCAGTGTCTCGCCCTCGGCCAATCCCATCTCCCTGAATTGTTGCGCAGAAATCTGCGCCTCGATGATGGGATCTTTCCCCGGCTGTTGGGTGTCCTCGACTGCAATAAGTTCCAGCCGGGCGATCGGGCCGACCACGATGGCGCGGTCCAGCCGCACCACGATTCCGCGCGCCTGCCCGTCGCCATCGAGCCCCTGGCCGGCCACGTAGCGCTGCACGTCGAGGTCGTGCGGCCGCACGTAGGCAAACGCCTTGGCGTTCTGCGCGTCGGCATGTTCCGGGGACCGCAGCTGCATGCCTTCGAGATGCACCTCGCCTTCGTGGGCGCGGCCGTGGAACAGGTTGACGTCGCCCAGGAAGCCGTAGACGAACGGGCTGGCCGGATGGTCCCAGACCTCCTGCGGCGAGCCGATCTGCTCGATGCGGCCGGCATTCATCAGCACCACCCGGTCCGCGACTTCCAGCGCCTCTTCCTGGTCGTGGGTGACGAAAATGCTGGTCACGTGCAATTCGTCGTGCAGGCGCCGCAGCCAGCGCCGCAGTTCCTTGCGCACCTTGGCGTCGAGGGCCCCGAACGGCTCGTCGAGCAGCAGCACCTTGGGCTCGACCGCCAGCGCCCGGGCCAGCGCGATCCGCTGCCGCTGACCGCCGGACAGCTGCGACGGGAAGCGGTCGGCCAGCCAGTCGAGCTGCACCAGCCCCAGCAGCTCGTGCACCTTGGCCTTGATCTGGGCATCGCCCGGCCGCTGGCGGCGCGGCTTGACCCGCAGGCCGAAGGCGACGTTCTCGAACACGGTCATGTGGCGAAACAGCGCGTAGTGCTGGAACACGAAGCCGACCTGGCGATCGCGCACATGGACGTCGGGGGTGTCTTCGCCGGCGAACAGGATGCTGCCGGCGTCGGCCGTTTCCAGCCCGGCGATGATGCGCAGCAGCGTGGTCTTGCCGCAGCCCGACGGACCGAGCAAGGCCATCAGCTCGCCCGAGTTGATGTCCAGCGAGACGTCGCGCAGAGCGTGGAACTCGCCGAACTTCTTGCTGACGTTGCGGATTTCGATGCTCATGGGATGACTCCTTGACTCCCGCTTGCGTGCGCAGACAGGGTCGCGTTGGGGGGCAGCGGCCGCTCCGGCGCAATCTCCGCCGAGGCCTTCATCTCGCGCTCGTGCCGCCATTCGACCACCGACTTGATCGCCAGCGTCACCAGCGCCAGCAGCGCCAGCAGCGAAGCAACGGCGAAGGCCGCCACCGACTGGTACTCGTTGTAGAGAATCTCCACATGCAGCGGCATGGTGTTGGTCTGGCCACGGATGTGGCCGGAGACCACCGACACCGCGCCGAATTCGCCCATCGCCCGCGCGTTGCACAGGATCACGCCGTAGATCAGGCCCCACTTGATGTTGGGCAGCGTCACGTACCAGAAGGTCTGCCAGCCGTTGGCGCCCAGCACGATGGCGGCCTGCTCCTCGTCGTTGCCCTGGGCCTGCATCAGCGGGATCAGCTCGCGGGCAATGAAGGGAAAGGTGACGAAGATGGTCGCCAGCACGATGCCGGGCACGGCGAACACGATCTTGATGTCGTGCTCCGCCAGCCAGGGGCCGAACCAGCCCTGGGCGCCGAACATCAGCACGTAGATCAGCCCCGCCACCACCGGCGACACCGAGAACGGCAGGTCGACCAGCGTGGTCAGGAAAGCCTTGCCCCGGAATTCGTACTTGGCGATGCACCACGCCGCCGCGACGCCGAACACCAGGTTCAGCGGCACCGCGATGGCGGCGGTGATCAGCGTCAGCCAGATCGCCGACCAGGCGTCCGGCTCCTTGAGCGCCTCGAGGTAAGCGCCCAAGCCCTTGCGCAGCGCTTCGGTGAACACCGCTGCCAGCGGCAGCACCAGGAACAGCAGCAGGAAGGCCAGTGCGATCCCGGTCAGCGTCCAGCGCACCCACGGCGCCTCGGTGGTCGTGACGCGCTTGCGGGTCAGGTTGCCTGCGCTCATGCCGCACCCCGGGGGGCATTGATCTTCGTCATGTCACGCGCCCGATCGCTTGCGTTGCCAGACCTGCAGCGCATTGATCACCAGCAGCAGCACGAACGACATCAGCAGCATGACGGTGGCAACCGCGGTGGCGCCGGCGTAGTCGTACTGCTCCAGTTTGCCGATGATGACCAGCGGCGTGATCTCGGACACCATCGGCACGTTGCCGGCGATGAAGATCACCGAGCCGTACTCGCCGATGGCGCGGGCGAAGGCCATCGCGAAGCCGGTCAGCAGGGCCGGCGCGATGGCCGGGAAGATGATGCGGGTGAAGGTCTGGAACCGGGTCGCGCCCAGGCACATCGCCGCTTCCTCCAGCTCGCGCTCGGTGTCCTCCAGCACCGGCTGCACCGTGCGCACGACGAACGGCAGGCCGATGAAGATCAGCGCGATCACCACGCCGTTGCGGTTGAAGGCCAGCTGGACGCCCAGCGGCTCGAGGTACTGGCCGATCCAGCCGTTGCCGGCCAGCAGCGCCGTGAGCGAAATGCCGGCAACCGCGGTGGGCAGCGCGAACGGCAGGTCGACCAGCGCGTCGACCAGTTTCTTGCCCGGGAATTTGTAGCGCACCAGGACCCATGCAACCAGCAGGCCGAACACCACGTTGACCAGCGCCGCGATCAGCGAGGCGCCGAAGGTCAGGCGGTAGGAGGCCAGCACGCGGGGCGAACTGACGGCCGCCCAGAACGACTCCCAGCTCATGGCGAAGGTCTTGAAGACCAGCGTCGACAGCGGGATCAGGACGATCAGGCTCAGGTACAGCAGCGTGTAGCCAAGCGTCAGGTTGAAGCCGGGCAGCACCCTGCGGCCGCCGCGCCGCGACGCCGCCGCGATTTGGGGCGTCCCGGCGTCGCTCATTTCACCGTGTAGATCTTGTCGAACTGGCCGCCGTCGTTGAAGTGCACCTTCTGCGCTTCCGAGAGCGAGCCGAACAGCTCCTGGACGGTGAACAGCTTGACCGGCTTGAAGGTGGTGGCGTACTTCTTCAGGATGGCGGCCGAGTGCGGCCGGATCGAATGCCTGGCCGCGATCTCCTGGCCTTCGTCCGAGTACAGGAAGTTCAGGTAGGCCCGGGCCAGATCAGCGGTGCCTTTCTTGGCGACGGTGCGCTCGACCACTGCCACCGGGTTCTCGGCCACGATGCTGATGGAGGGGTAGACCACGTCGACCTTGTTGGCGCCGAACTCCTTGTTGACAGACTCCACTTCCGACTCGAACGTCACCAGCACGTCGCCGGTGTTGCGCTGCAGGAAAGCGGTGGTGGCGTCGCGGCCGCCGCGCGCCAGCACCGGCACGTTCTTGTACATCTTCGACAGGAACTCATGGGCCTGGGCGTCGGTGGCGCCCTTCTTCTTCATGTAGCCGAGCGCGGCCAGGTAGGTGTAGCGGCCGTTGCCGCCGGTCTTGGGGTTCACCACCACCACCTGAACGCCGGGCTTGACCAGGTCGTCCCAGTCCTTGATGCCTTTGGGATTGCCGTTGCGCACCAGGAACAGCATGGTGCTGCTGGTCGGCGACGCATTGTCCGGAAAGCGCTTGGCCCAGTCCTTGGCCACCACGCCGCGCTCGGCCAGGAACTCGATGTCGGTGGTGGTGTTCATCGTCACCACGTCGGCGTCGAGGCCGTCGGCGACCGCGCGCGCCTGGGCGCTGGAGCCGCCGTGGGCCTGGTCGATCTTCACGTCCTTGCCGGTGGTCTTCTTGTAGTAGGGGACGAAGGCCGCGTTGATGTCCTTGTAGAACTCCCGCGCCACGTCGTACGAGACGTTCAGCATGGTTTGCTGCGCCGACGCGACGCCGCTGGCGGCGAACGCCAGGGCGGCAAGGAAAGTCCGGGTCTTGAAGTTCATGTGCTGCTTTTCGAAAGAGAAAGAGACTGCGTGGCTGGCCGGGCGGCGGCTCACTTGTTCGGCTGCGGTGTCATTCGCAGGTAGGGCTTCACCGTGCGGAAGCCCCGCGGGAAGCGGCGGGCGATCTCGGCCGGGTCCTGCAGCGACGGCACGATCACCACCTCGTCGCCGTCGTTCCAGTTGGCCGGCGTCGCGACCTTGTAGTTGTCGGTCAGCTGCAGCGAATCGATCAGCCGCAGGATCTCGTCGAAGTTGCGGCCGGTGCTGGCCGGGTATGTCAGCGTGGCGCGGATGACGTGCTTCGGGTCGATGATGAAGACGCTGCGCACGGTGGCGTTGGCCAGCGAGTTGGGGTGGATCATGTCGTACAGCAGCGCCACTTTCCGGTCGGCATCGGCCAGGATCGGGAAATTGACGGTGGTGTGCTGGGTCTCGTTGATGTCCTTGACCCAGCTGCCGTGCGATTCCAGCGGGTCGACGCTGACGGCGATCGGCTTGACGCCGCGCTTGCCGAATTCGCCCGACAGTGCGGCTGTCTTGCCCAGCTCGGTGGTGCACACCGGGGTGAAATCGGCGGGGTGCGAAAACAGCACCACCCAGGAATCGCCAGCCCATTGATGGAACTGGATCGGGCCGTCGGTCGATTGTTGGAGAAAGTCAGGGGCGGTATCGCCGAGTCGCAGGGTCGCCATGCAGGTCCGTTCGGGTGAGAGCGGCAATTGTGGCGACGCCGCCTTCAATCACAAACGACTGTGTTGTAGTTAATTTATCTCGGGAATCGCATATAGGATTGGCCTGGAGTCTCCCGACCCCCAGAAACGCCAATGACGCCCAGCCAATCCCTCTCGGGCGCCTGCGCCAGCCGGCACCATCGCCAGTTCGAAGTGATGGGCGCGCAGCACCGCCCTGACGCGACGACCTTCACCGTGTGGGCGCCGAATGCGCTCGCCGTCGGCGTGGTCGGCGCCTTCAATGG
>JAJAZH010000404.1 GCA_026785815.1 Ramlibacter sp.
CACCTTGTGCAGCTTGGGCGTGTCGGCCTGCGGCGTCAGCACCCGCTTGGGCAGCGCCACTTCCGGGCTGTCCTCGTCGGCATCGAACTGCCCCGACACCACGTCGGCGAACAGGATCGGGGCCGGCGGTTCGGGCGGCGGGGCACGGCGCGACTCGCCGTCGCCGTCGCCATCCTCATCGCCATCCTCATCGTCGTCCTCGTCCGCTCCGAAGCGCTCCAGCTCCTGCTCGCGGCGGGCTTGCGCCGCGGCTTCCTTTTCTTCCAGCTCTTCGAGGGTAGGCGCGTTGCCGGCGCCGGAAACCGGTGGATTCATGGGTCAGGTCTCGACTGCTTGGGCCGCATCGTCGGCGGCGCTCTCGTCATCGGGAGGCGAAGGCGGCGCGTCCGCCGTTGCCTCGGAGGGCTGTGTGGATTGGGACGGGGTCATTGCAGCGGCGAGCGGGACCGGTCCGGACTCGGCGATCCGCAGCTCGGGCTGGGCGTCATTGGCGCTGTCGGCCAGCGCGGCGAAGACTTCGGACCGCCGCGCCGGGTGGTCCAGCAACGGCAGCTGGTCGAGCGACTCGAGTCCGAGGTCGTCCAGGAACTGGCGCGTGGTGGCGAACAGCGCCGGCCGGCCCGGCGCTTCGCGGTGGCCGATGGCTTCGACCCAGCCGCGGTCTTCCAGCTGCTTGAGGATCAGCGAGTTGATGGTGACGCCGCGGATGTCTTCCATGTCGCCGCGGGTGACCGGCTGCCGGTAGGCAATGATGGCCAGCGTCTCGAGCGTGGCGCGGGTGTAGCGCGGCGGCTTTTCCGGATGCAGCCGATCGAGGTACTCGCGCATCTCGGGCCGGCTCTGGAAGCGCCAGCCGGTGGCCACGCACACCAGCTCCACACCGCGCTGGGTCCACTCCTGGCGCAGGTCCTCCAGCAACGACCTGAGAGTGTCGGCGCCAAGTTCGTCGTTGAACAGCACGCGCAGCTCCCGCACCGGCAGGGGCTGCTGCGAGCAAATCAAGGCGGTTTCGAGGACGCGTTTGGCGTCCGCCGTATTCATGGGCTGCGGTTCCAGGAAAAGGCGCCACGGGAGGCGGGCAATTCTTCGGGGGGCGATCCATCGGTTGCGCTGGCGCCACCGGGGAGGCGCCTCGCATGCCTCCGCGGGCTGGCCGGGGGCGTGGCTCATGAGCCATTACGAAAGATTGTAACGCAGCCCCCAGAGCGCCACCGCGGCACTGAAGTCGGGTGGCAGGGGTGCGGAGAACTCCAGCGCCTGCCCGGTCGCGGGATGCTGGAAAGCGAGCCGGAAAGCGTGCAATGCCTGGCGCTGCATGCCGGCGGCCGGAGCCCCCCCATACAGTTCGTCGCCGACCAGCGGGTGACCGATGCTGGCCATGTGCACGCGGATCTGGTGGGTGCGCCCAGTCTGGAGCGTCGCGCGGACCAGGCAGCCGGCGTCGGCGTTTTCCAGCAGCTCGAAGCCGGTCGACGCCGGCTTGCCCGCGTTGCGGTCCAGGTCGACCACCGCCATCCGCAGGCGGTTGCGTGGATCGCGGCCGATCGCGGCATCGACCCGACGCGTCGCCGGTCCGCTCCAGGGGCGGTGCGCCAGCGCGACGTACTGGCGAGCCACCTCGCGCGCGGCGATCGCCTGCACCAGCGAGTCCATCGCGGCGCGGCTGCGGGCGACCATCATCAAGCCGCTGGTGTCCTTGTCCAGCCGATGGACGATTCCGGCGCGCGGCAGCAGCTGCGCCAAGCCGTCATGCGCCAGCAAGCCGTTGAGCAGCGTACCGCTCCAGTTGCCAGGCGCCGGATGCACCACCAGCCCCGCCGGCTTCACCAGGACCAGCACATGCTGGTCCTGGAACAGCACTTCGAGGGCCATCGGCTCGGGCTTGAAGGCCTGGCTTTGCGGGGTCGGCCGCAGTTCGACCGAACCAGCATCGCCAGCGTGGACTCTGGCCGAGGGCTTGGTCGCCGGCCGGCCATGGAGCAGCACCGCGCCCGCTTCGATCAGCTGCTGCAGGTAGCTGCGCGAGAACTCCGGCACCAGCAGCGCCAGCGCCCGGTCCAGTCGCTCGCCGTGCTGCGCCGCGCCGATCTCGAACGGCCGCAGTTCGCGCACTTCGCTGTCGGGACCGGCATCGCCAGCTTCGTCCAGCAGGCTTTGCGCCTCGGGCTCCGGGGGGGTGGCCGATATAATCAAGTTGCCCTGTTCAAGAAAGTTTCATGCGATGGCTAGCGTCAAATTATCGGTTGTCCCTTCCCTGCTGCTGACTGCGGCGGCGCTGCTGGCGGGTTGCTCGTCCACCCCGGACGACAAGATGGGCACCTGGAGCCCGAACCGCCTGTACGCCGAGGCCAAGGACGAGATGAACGCGGGCGCCTACGACAAGGCGATACCGCTGCTCGAAAAGCTCGAAGGCCGGGCCGCCGGCACGCCGCTGGCGCAGCAGGCCCAGCTGGACAAGGCCTATGCCCATTTCAAGGCCAACGAGCAGGCCCAGGCCCAGGCCACGCTGGACCGTTTCATCAAGCTGCATCCGGCCAGCCCGGCGCTCGACTACGCGCTGTATCTCAAGGGCATCGTCAACTTCAACGACAACCTGGGGATCTTCTCGTTCCTGTCGCGGCAGGATTTGTCCGAGCGCGACCAGAAGGCGGCCAAGGAATCGTTCGAGGCCTTCAAGGAACTGGTCGCGCGCTTTCCGGATTCGCGCTATGCGCCCGACGCCAAGTCCCGCATGACGTACATCGTCAATTCGCTGGCCCAGTACGAAGTGCACGTCGCGCGCTACTACTTCAGTCGCGGCGCCTATGTGGCCGCGGTCAACCGCGCACAGAGCGCGTTGAGCGACTACCAGGACGTGCCGGCGCTGGAAGAAGCGCTGTTCATCATGTTCCGCTCGTACGACGCGCTCGGCATGACGCAGCTGCGCGACGATGCGCGCCGCGTGATCGAGAAAAACTATCCGCGCAGCACGTACCTGGCGCGCGGCTTCAAGTCCACCCAGGAGCCGTGGTGGAAGGTGTGGTGAATGCGCCGGTCGATGCTGCAGGCACCAGGGCTTCGATGGCCGCATTGAATTGCGCCGCCGACTGAAGCCGGCGCATCGGCGGCAGCGCCGCCAGTAGCCGGCGCCCGTAGCCCATGCTGAGCAGCCGGGTGTCGCACACCACCAGCAGCCCCTGGTCGGATTCGCGCCGGATCAGCCGCCCGGCCCCCTGCTTGAGCGCCACCGCTGCTTCGGGCACGAAATAGTCGTTGAAGGCGCTGCGGCCCTGGCCTTCCAGCCGCTGCGCCCGGGCCTCGACCAGCGGATCGCCCGGCGGCGGAAATGGCAGCTTGTCGATGATCACCAGCTGCAGCGAGTCGCCTGGCACGTCGACGCCTTCCCAGAACGACGCCGACGCCACCAGCACGCAGCCGGGCTGCCCATGGGCCGCCCCCTCGCGGAAGCGCTCGATTAGCCGCCGCTTGGGCCACTGGCCCTGCACCAGCACCTGCACTTGCAGCGACCCTTCGAAGCGCGCCTGCAGCGCCTCGCCGATCGCGCGCAAGGCCCGCAAGGTGGTGGTGAGCAGCAGCGTCCGGCCACCGAGCCGGGCCACCGCATCGGCGGCCAGCGCGGCCACCTGCAGGCTGTGTGTGGGGTCGCTTGGCTTGGGCAGCTCGCGCGGGACATAGACCGCCGCCTGCGTCGCGTAGTCGAACGGACTGCCGACCCGCAGCACTTCGGCGCTGGTCAGGCCGCAGGGCTCGGTGAACCAGCGCAGCGCGGCGTCGTCGCCCAGCGTCGCCGAGGTAAAAATCCAGGCCCGCAGCGAAACTTGTGCGTCGGCGCTGCCGCCCCGCAGCAGCTTGTCCTGCACCGCCTTGGCGATATCGAGCGGCGACTCGACCAGCCGCAGTTGGTGGCCGACGTCGACCCAGCGAACCGAACCCGGCGGACAAGGCTCGGCAAAAGCGCCGGCCCGCTGCGCCAGGACACCAGCGCGTTCGTGCAGTCGGACGAAATCGGGCGCCATCTCGCTGACCGTGGCCAGCGCCTCCATCGCCTGCGCGCAGGTCTGGCCCAGTTCCCCGAGCGCCGCCAGCCAGGGCTGCTCCGGCACCTGCTCCGGCGCCTCGCCGACCCAGCGCAGCTTGGCGCCGGGCGCAGCGCGGCCGACCGCCAGCCGCAAGTCACGCGCGGCGCGTTCGACGGCGGAGGCGACGTCCTGCCACTGCGCCAGTCCGCGCGCGAACTGCAGTCCGGCCGCCAGCAGGTCGCGGGCGAAATCCAGCAGCTGCCCGGTGGTGATGTGATTGCCCAGGAACTGGACCCCGGTTTCATTGAGCTGGTGGGCTTCGTCGAAGATCGCGACCCGGACCGTCGGCAGCAGTTCGGCCATGCCCGATTCGCGCACCGCCAGGTCGGCGAAAAACAGGTGATGGTTGATCACGACCACGTCGGCGGCGAGCGCCTCGCGGCGGGCCTGGTTGACGTGGCAGGCGCGGAACTTCGGGCACTGCGCGCCCAGGCAGTTGTCGCGGGTCGAGGTCACCAGCGGGATCAGGGGCGAGCGCTCGTCCAGGCCCGGCAGCTCGGCCAGGTCGCCGGTCCGGGTGGCCTGCGCCCATTCCTCGATCTTGGCCAGGGAGCGCAGCGAACCGCGGTCGGGCAGCGCGGTTTCGGTCCGCGCCAGCTCCATCCGGTGCAGGCACAGGTAGCTGGCCCGCCCCTTGAGCAGGGCGGTGCGGACCGGCAAACCGAGCGCCTCGACCAGCCGCGGCAGGTCGCGCCCGAACAACTGGTCCTGCAGGGTCTTGGTGGCGGTCGACAGCAGCACCCGTTCGCCGCACAGCAGCGCCGGCACGA
The DNA here is from genome assembly GCA_026785815.1 of Ramlibacter sp. Lineage (GTDB taxonomy): Bacteria > Pseudomonadota > Gammaproteobacteria > Burkholderiales > Burkholderiaceae_C > Ramlibacter. The sequence continues at coordinate 4,850 of JAJAZH010000404.1, forward strand.
GGTAGGAGAAGGTCTTGCCGACGCCGGTGCCGGCCTCGACCACCAGCGCGCCGCCATCCTCGATGGTGCGCGCGACGGCCAGCGCCATGTCGGTCTGGCCCTGGCGCGGCTGAAACTGGTCGGCCGCCCGGGACAGGACGCCGTGCGGCGCGAACGCTTCGCGCACCGCTGGCTCGAGGGCGAGGCGCATCAGGTCAGGGCGGCCTCACTGGACTACCCTGCGCGCTACGCGCTGCGGGATTCGCCTTGGGGCGGCCCGGCGGCTCACTGGACTACC
>JAJAZH010000405.1 GCA_026785815.1 Ramlibacter sp.
CGGCTCTGGGCGGCGGCCAGCTGCCTGCAGTCGCTGACCAATTGCATCGACTGGACGATCGAGTGGGCCCACGAACGCCAGCTGTTCGGCGCCGCGCTGTCCGACCAGCAATGGGTCCAGTTCAAGCTGGCCGAGATGAAGACCGAAGTGGAGAGCCTGCGGGCGCTGACCTATCGCGCCGGTGAGCTGTACGTCGCGGGCCAGGATGTGCTGGAGCTGGCTTCGATGGCCAAGCTGAAGGCGGGGCGGCTGAACCGGCTGGTGCCCGACACCTGCCTGCAGTTCTGGGGCGGCATGGGCTACACCTGGGAGAACAAGGTGGCGCGGATGTTCCGCGATGGCCGGCTGGCTTCCATCGGCGGCGGCGCCGACGAGGTGATGCTGGGCATCCTGGCCAAGACCATGGGCATCGCGAAGCGGTCCAGGCAGAAATGACGCGGATCCGCCGCCTGCTGGTCGCCAATCGCGGCGAGATCGCGCGCCGCATCGTCCGCACGGCGCAGCGCCTCGGAATGGAAACCGTGGCGGTCTATTCCGATGCCGACGCTGGTGCCCTGCACGTGCGCGAAGCAACCGTAGCGCACGGGCTGGGTGGCAGGGCCGCAAGCGAGTCCTACCTGTGCATCGACAAGCTGATCGCGGCTGCTCGCAGCGCGCAAGCGGACGCGGTCCATCCGGGCTACGGCTTCCTGAGCGAGAACGCGGACTTCGCGCAGGCGGTGCTGGACGCGGGCCTGCTGTGGGTCGGGCCGCCGCCGGAAGCGATCCGGCGCCTGGGCAACAAGTCGCTTGCAAGGCAACTGGCGCAATCGCTCGGCGTGCCGGTGCTGCCCGGCTACGACGGTGCAGATTGGTCGGACGACCGGCTCGCGCTGGAGGCCGGACGCATCGGCTTTCCGTTGATGGTCAAGGCGGCCGCTGGCGGTGGTGGACGGGGCATGCGGCTGGTGCATGAGCCGTCGCAGCTTGCGGCAGCGGTCCACAGCGCCTGGTCCGAAGCATTGGCGGCGTTTGGCTCGGACGCACTGTTGCTGGAGCGGGCGCTGCTACAGGCGCGCCATGTCGAGGTCCAGCTGTTTGCCGACAGTGACGGCAACTGCATCCAGCTGGGTGAGCGCGACTGCTCGGTGCAACGCCGCCACCAGAAACTCATCGAGGAGTCGCCGAGCCCGGCGCTGGACGACGCGTTGCGCCAACGGCTCGGCGAGTGCGCTGTGCGACTGGCGCAGGCTGCTGGCTATGTGGGCGCGGGGACGGTGGAGTTTCTGGTGGATGGCGGTCCCGAGCCCGGCTCCCCGGTGGATCGGGTGCCGGCGCAAGAAAGGAGCTACTACCTGTTGGAGATGAACACCCGCTTGCAGGTCGAGCATCCGGTGACCGAGGCCGTCACCGGGCTCGATTTGGTCGAATGGCAGCTGCGCATCGCACAGGGCGAGGCGTTGCCGCTGCCGCAGGATCAGCTCCGATGGTCAGGCCACGCCATCGAGGTGCGGCTGTGCGCCGAGGACGACCAATGCACGCCGCAGTCCGGCTCGGTGCGGAAGTTCGTCCTGCCAGCGATGGCGCAGGGCAGCGACGGCGCGACGCTGCGTTTCGATCACGCCATCACCCCAGGCATGACCGTGCCGCCGGATTACGACTCGATGCTCGGCAAGCTGGTCGCCCATGCGCCGACCCGTGAGCAGGCGATCGAGCTCCTGGTTGCCGCTCTTGGCCGCTTGCGGATTCTCGGGTTGGCGACCAACCGCGCCCTGCTGGCCGCTTGTCTGGAGCATCCGAAGTTCCGCAGTGGCCAGGCTCTGATTCCTTTTCTCGCGGACCACGGCGACGGAATCCGTACATCGTTGCATGCCCAGGAGCGTGAGGCTGCGGTCGACGTCGCGCTCGGCGCCTGGTGGGCGGACTGCGGCGGGGAGATCGGCGAGGAGGGTGGATCGCGCCGGCTGGCCTGTCCGTTCCCGCGTCCGCTGCGCTTTCGGCATCGCGGTGAACTGCTGGCCCTGCGGGTGCGAGAGTCGGCAACCGGTGCGCTGGAGGTCGACAGCGGGACCGGCTGGCAGCAACGGCAGCTGCCCGAGGTCGATTGCGTTCGCCTGCCCGATGGTCGCTGGCACGCGCAGGCCGGCGGCGTCGACCTGTTGTTCGAGGATGCGTCGTTCGACCCCGCGGTTTCTGGCGGGACCGGCGGCGCCGTGGCGGATCTGCGCGCGCCCTTCAACGGCAAGGTGATCGCGGTGCAGGTCGGGCCCGGCAGCGTCGTCAACCCGGGCCAGCCGCTGCTGGTGATTGAGTCGATGAAACTGGAGCACATGCTGGCGGCCACCCGCGCCGGCGTCGTGCACACGGTCCATGTCGAAGCCGGCCAGCATGCGGCCAGCGGCCAGCTGCTGGTGACTTTCATGGCCTCGGTCCCGGCGGCTGCCCCAGGGCCGGGATAATGAGGCTGGGGTGCACGTCCGCACCCCAGCCGACTTCCATCGATCGTCCATGACCACCGAACCCGTCCCCGCTGCGCCACCGGTGCGCCGCTTCAAGGACCCGTCCTATGTGCCGGCAGCCGCCACGCTGTCCGAGCTGCGCCAGCGCATCGACTCGCTCGACGAGCAGATCGTCGCCCTGCTAGCGCAGCGCGCCGCGTGCGTGCGGGACGCCACCCGCTTCAAGCGCGACGCCTTTCAGGTCGCCGCGCCGGCCCGACAGGCCGAGGTGTTCGAGCGGGTGAGGAAGCTGGCCGCGCGCCACGAGGCCGGCTTTCCCGGCCTGCCCGGAATTGTCGAATCCACTTACCGCACCCTGGTGGCCGGCTTCATTGCCGGCGAAGGGCGCTTTTTCGAAGACACGGAGCTGATCCAGCCATGAACCAGAGTATCTTTTCATTGCGCCGCGTGCTGTTGCGTTGTGCCGCGGCCTCGCTGCTGACACTCACCGCGGCCGGCGCGCTGGCGCAGGCTGCCTGGCCTAACAAGCCGGTGCGGATCGTGGTGCCCTATGGCAGCGGCTCGTCGCCGGACGTGATCGCCCGGATCGTGGCCGAGAAGTTGTCGCCGCGCCTGGGCCAGCCGGTCCTGGTCGAGAACCGTCCCGGCGCCGGCGGCAACAACGGCACCGGCGCCGTGGCCAAGTCGGCCGGCGACGGCTACACCTATGTGATCAGCACCAACGGGCCGCTGGTCTACAACACGGTGCTTTACGACAAGTTGCCGTACGACCCGTTCACCGAGCTGCGGCCGGTCGTTCTGGCCGGTGGCCAGGCCAACGTCTGCACCGTGCGGGCGGATTCCGGCATCAACTCGCTGCGCGAGCTGGTCGCCGCGATGAAGAAGAACCCGGGCAAGTTCAACTTCTCGTCGACCGGTGTCGGCAGCCTCTCGCAACTCGGCGTCGAACTGCTCAAGGTGAAGACCGATACCTATGCGGTGCACATCCCGTATGCCTCGTCGCCGCTGGCGGTGCTGGCGATCCTGCAAGGCGACGTCCAGTTCGCCTGCGTGCCGGCCGTTGCCGTCCTGCCGCACGTCAAGTCCGGCAAGCTGCGCACGCTCGCGGTCTCAACCGCCCAGCGCAGCCCGCTCACGCCCGACATCCCGACCATGAAGGAAGCCGGCTTGCCCGAGATCGAGAACCTGGCCTGGATGGCGATCATGGCGCCGGCCAGCACGCCAACCGACATCGTCCAGCGCATGAACCAGGAGATCAACGCGGTGCTCGCAATGCCGGACGTCAAGGAAAAGCTGAATGCGCAGTACATGGAGCCGATCGGAGGCTCGCCGCAGGATCTGCAGCGGTTCATGCAGCAGGAGCTCAAGGTGATGACGCCGGTCATCAAGCGCACGGGCATCAAGGTCGAGTGACGATCGCGCCCGGCGTCCGTCGTCGCCCGGCCACGGCCGCCGAGGCCGAAGCGGCGCTGCTGCGGCTGCAGGACGCCGCTGGCGCCTACTTCGGGGTCGATGCCGGGATCGCCGGGCTGCACCCGCTGCAAGCGACCTTGATAGCGACTCCGGCCCTGGTCTTGCACGTCTTTGGAGACGGAGTGCAAGTGCTGTCGCTCACCGATTTCGGCACCCGCCTGCTGGCCCAGCCGGGCCTTGACACCTGGGCTGCGGGCCTGCAACGGGGTCCGGGCGTTTCCGCAATTGAGGTCCTGCGCCAATTCCTTGGCTGCTTCGCGCCGTCGCCGGATCTGCTGCTGCTCGGCGGCCTGCGCTTCGACGCCCACCGCCTGGCGGCGCCTGGCAGCAACCACCACCTGATTGGCAGCCTGTTCTTCGGCGAGCGCTTGCTGCGCCGGGATCAGTCCGGCGCCTGGGAAGAGCTGCACTTGGTGCTCGGAGGCGCCGGCACCAATGCGTTGCAGCCACCACCTCGACCAGAACCCGCGTCGCGCGCCGGACCCGACCGGTCGCCCGGCGACGACCATCCGCCCGGTGGCTATGCAGCCATGGTGCGGCGCGCAGTGGAATTGCTGCGCGAGCCGTCTCTGGTTTCTCTCACCCTGAGCCAGAGCTACCGCCGCCGCGTCACGCTGTCCGCCGCGCAGGCCTTCGCCCGCCTGCGCGCGGTCAATCCGGCGCCGGCGAGCTTCTTCCTGAACGACGGTTCCGGCGAGCGGCTGTTCGGCGCCTCGCCCGACCTGCAGCTGGCGATCACTGCCGGTCGGATCCAGGCGTTTCCTGTGTGCGGAAC